>CAZDHQ010000192.1:0-7412 GCA_964505135.1 uncultured Ferruginibacter sp. | reverse complement strand
ATGTAATGATTATTTTGATTTATGCGTTTTGACTGAATATGCCAACCAAATTTTTCATAAAGATAACACACCACATCATCACAAAAACGTTACTGGACACCGATTATTGTGTATAATCTTGTTAAAATTTGCTTATTGAAATTGCCGATAAAAGCTCCGTCTTGTTTTTAAAAGGCGGTAAACACATTCTATTTATACATAGATAAATATTTAGTGCCTCAGCAGCTTTCTTGTCAGATAAAAACGGAATATTGTTATTTATAGTATTTGATGCTGCGATAATTTTATTAGGCAAATAGTTTTGTCTAATGATTTCTGCAGCAACGCTTTCCGCTTCTTTGCCTGCTATAGCAATTTCATTAATGCTAAAAATCTGTTGCTGAATAGCTGCCGCCCAAACACCAAAAGATGTAGGATACTTTACCGCAGTGTCCTGCATTAGCTGTAACATTTTTAATGAACGGCTTTGCCAA
Organism: uncultured Ferruginibacter sp.; assembly: GCA_964505135.1. GTDB lineage: Bacteria > Bacteroidota > Bacteroidia > Chitinophagales > Chitinophagaceae > Ferruginibacter. Next base: position 6,939 of record CAZDHQ010000192.1, on the reverse strand, counting down.
TTCTGGTTGTTAAACAACACACCCATTTTATAAAGATTAACCGCCATTACAGAATTGGGCGATGGCAAAGCCCCATCATACATTTCCTTCTTACGTACGATAACATCTTTCTGGTGGTTGGCTGTATAGTAAAAGAATATTGAATCTTCATCTGAAAATACTTCCTGCACATAAAGCATAAGCTCTTTAGCCAGCTGCAGATATTGTTCCCGAAATGTGAGTTCATACATTGCGGTGCAAGCATCTATCAAGAATGCAAAGTCATCTAGAAAAGCAGGACATTTAGCGACTCCATGCTTATAAGTGTGCAGCCAAGTCTTGTCTTTCCCTTTAAAAACCTGTTCTAAAAAATGCATCCCTTTAACTGCAACTTCGCTGAACAAGTGACTATCCAAAACCAATGCAGCTTTTGCAAATGCTTTTAGCATTAAAGCATTCCAACCTAAAATTATTTTATCATCTAGTCCAGGACGAACCCTCAGTTTCCTTACTTCCTGAAGCTGTTGAATACATTGATTTATTTTAAGCTGGAGCTCGTCTTCATTTATGCCTTTTCGTTTTGCAAAAGAGCTAACGGACTCTAATAGACGAAGAATATTTTTACCTTCCCAATTTCCTTCTTGTGTAACATCAAATAGTTCACAAAACAGGGGCGCATCTTGCTTTAATATCTCTTCGATTTCAGCTTTACTCCATACATAATACCTACCTTCCTCTCCTTCACTATCAGCATCCAGTGCTGCGTAAAATCCGCCAGATGCATCGGTCATTTCATTCAAAATAAACTGGAGTGTCTTGTGTATTGCCTGTGCGTACAATTTATCTCCTGTTATTTGATAAGCATCGCAGAGTACCAACACCAGCAAAGCATTGTCATACAACATTTTTTCAAAATGCGGTGCCAGCCATTCTGTATCGGTACTGTATCTTGCCAGGCCACCAGCAATGTGATCATAAACACCTCCCTGCAGCATCTTATTGATGGAAAGCAAAGCCTGGTCTAATGCCTGCTGATCTTTTGTAAAATGATAATATTCAAGCAGGTACTGTATCGAGAAAGTTTGCGGGAACTTGGGAGCTTTGCCAAAACCACCCCATTCTCTGTCTGCAGATTTCATGATGTTGGCAAAAATTTCTTTGCATTGATCCACCGTAAAATCTTCCTGCGTTTTTGAAGTCGGAAATACTGCCGCACGTCCAATGTGTTCAGTGAGATGCTCTGCCTGCGAAATGATTTCTTCTTTGCGGTCTTGCCAGGCCTGCTGAACGCCATATAGCACTTCTTTCCAGGATGCCCTGTTAAATGCCCGCTGTGGAGGAAAATAGGTACCACCATAAAATGGTTTGGTATCCGGCGTTAAAAAAACATTGAGCGGCCACCCACCACTTCCCGTCATCGCCTGCACGGCATCCATATATATGTGATCAATATCTGGTCTTTCTTCCCTGTCAATTTTAATATTGATGAAAAATTCATTCATGATAGCCGCTGTGGATTCATCCTCAAAACTTTCTCTTTCCATTACATGGCACCAATGACATGCTGAATAGCCAATGCTGACCAGGATGATTTTGTTTTCTGTTTTTGCTTTGGTTAACGCTGCCTCTCCCCAGGGATACCAGTTGACAGGATTATGGGCGTGCTGCAGCAGATAAGGACTTGTTTCGTGTATCAGCAGGTTGGAATGTTTATGCATCGTTCATTTAATTGATGCTAAAGTTAACAGCATATAACATACCAGTAAAAAACACCTTTACTCTGCGTAGAAACACCAATACGGATTAGAAGTTTTACTATTATTTTGTACTTTCACCATCCCTAATAAACCACAATTATGAGAAAAACCTATACCAGGATTCTATCCTTATATTTAGTCTTTACAATTTATCTACCCACTACTTTTTTCGGCCAGGTTAAAAATTATAGTTTTACCCAGTCTAATACAAGTTACACTGCTATTACAGGTGGATATGTATTGGTGCCGGCAGATGATCTTACAACTGCTGATGACGAGCTTTACCAGTTAGTTGATATTGGCTTTGATTTTACTTTTAATGGAATTGTATATAATAATTTTGGTATTAGCTCCAATGGCTTTATATGGTTTGGAGACGGCGTGCCAGACGCTTTAACCTTTTCACCCATAAGCGAGCCTTCCACGAATCTAAATGGAACAGGTAATATTGGAGGCATTATAAGCCCCCTGGCCAATGACCTTCAAAAAAGAACAGACAGTCCTTTTGGCGAACTAATTGTAAGAACCACCGGCACTGCACCCGCAAGAGTATGTACTATACAATTTAGTAATTGGAGCAGTGTGAGTGGTGGATTAAATACTATTTACAACTTCCAAGTTAAGCTATTTGAAAGTACTAATCAAATTGCATTTGTTTACGCTGGGTTCATCACTGATGTTTTTGTTAGCGGTTTTGAAGTGGGTTTGAGAGGTTTTGACAATACGGATTATAAAAATATTACGGGAACTACTACTGGCTGGGCTGGAGTAGCTGCAGGAAGCAGTAATGCTGCTGGCTCTGTTGTGAGCAGTACTGTTTTGCCATCCAATGGCACCACTTTTTTATGGACGCCAGGCGCTTCTTCATTGCCATTATCCTTAATTCAATTTAATGCAGTAAGGTCCGGATCCTTTAATAAGATAAGCTGGTTAACAGGAAATGAATCCGGCATTACAGCTTTTGTGATTGAAAGAAGCAGTAATGGAAAAATTTACCATCCTATCGGCAAGGTAACAGCGGCAAATAGCACAAACGGTAGTAATTATTCTTTTGAAGACCATTCACCTGCACCGGGGATAAATTACTATAGAATTAAGCTGGAAGAAACCGCTGGTTCCATAAAGCTGAGCCCCATAAAAACAGTAAGAAACAGCGGAACCACCGATGCAAAACTATATCCTAATCCAGCCGGTGCTAACCTAACTTTAGAGCTTACTTCGTCAATAGCTGACAGGGCTTGTATCGTTGTGACCAACATAGATGGGAAATTGATGTATCAGAAGAATAATATAGCTATCATAAAAGGAGAAAATAAATTTACCATTGCCACGGAAGATTTTGGCAAAGGAATTTACGTGATTAAAGTACTCCTGGAAAATGATCTTATTATGCAGCGGTTTATCAGGCAATAAAAACGGATTAATCAATGAAAAAGCGGCCCATGAGCCGCTTTTTATATACTAACTATTTTTTTATTCTATTTCTTTTTACCGGCGTTTAAAAAAAGCTCCAGGGCACTTACCATACTTGGCGCCATTGGCTGAGGTGCTTTAATATCCAAGGACAAGCCTGCTTCCTCCACTGCTTTGAAGGTATTGGGACCAAAGGCACCAATCTTAGTTCCATTTTGCTTAAACTTAGGGAGGTTTTCAATCAGGCTCTTTACGCCGCCTGGTGTAAAAAAGCAAATAACGTCAAACTCCTTTGCCATCACTTCTTTAATATTATTGCTGATAATCCGGTAAAGAACAGGTGTAGCAAATTCGCAATTGTGTGTTTTGAGCCAGTTAGTGATTTCACTATCAAAAGATTCTGAACAAGGGTAAAGGAATTTTTCATTTTCCTTGTGTTTATTAATTACATCAAACAGGCTTTTATTGGTACCATCCGCCCCATAAAAAACCTTTCGTTTCCTGTAAAGAATAAATTTCTGCAGATAAAGCGCAACCGCTTCCGTGATGCAGAAATACTTGGTATCCTGCGAAATATTAATCTTCATTTCTTCGCATATACGAAAGAAATGATCAATAGCATTTCTGCTGGTAAATATAACAGCTGAGTAATTTGCAATCTCTATTTTTTGTTTGCGAAATTCTTTAGACGGAATTCCTTCAACAATAATGAATGGGTGAAAATGGAGTTCGAGATTGTATTTTTTTGCCAGATCAAAATATGGTGATCGGTCACCTTCTGGCTTTGGTTGTGTGATTAATACTTTTTTAACCATGTGGTTTTTACTGCTATTTTTTCACTTGGCTTACACCTCGCCATGAATAATGGCGCAAAGTTAGCCATTTTTTCCTAACAAAATCAAGGCTCCCTTGTAAATCAGCAGCACCGGTAAAACCTCGATGCCAACTATGTATAGAAAGAAATGAAAACGGCTTACCCTGATTTGCTTATGCAGTAAACTGTACGATCGTATAAACCGCAATAGAAACATGGATCCTACGATGAGCAATGAAATTACCACGACAGGATGTTTTAAAAAACCAGGAGTAAATGCCATTATAATTGTTACCGGAATAAGCACAATACCCAGTATTTTATTCACTAAAAAAATAATGAAAAGATAAGTATCGGCGGGGTCTGCATAACCTGTTAGCCAACCCGTAGTTTTTAGTGTTATAAATTTTACTATGTATATAACCGCCACCAGCAAGGCACAGCTAGAAATCAACATGAGTGGTTCATCTTTTTCCAGCCAGCTAAAATGTCTTAATAAGAGGTAGACGTAGGCGCCTGCTGTGAGAGCAAATAACAGGTTAAAGAAAAGCGATGCCTGCTTAGACTGCAGTAACTGATCAGTCAGTTGGCTTTGCCGCAAGGAAGTATTAAAGAACACCTGGAAGAGGCTGTAAAAATAACGCCCAAAAAACATTTTTAAAAAGGCCAGCATTATCAGTAAGCCAAGCAAAAAATAAAACAATTCATCTGTGTCATTCGACTTAATTTCTTTGGAAACAAGTGCGATTGGTTTAGTGGAGGCATTTACAAATTTGCTTTTGTAAATAGCACTATCGATTGCTATTTTATACTTTTCTGCCGGTGTAAGTTCAGCGGGCACAGCAATAGAATCCTGTTTGACTACTGCAGAATCTATAATCTGTTGGGCATGCAGGCATCCAAAACTCATCAAAAGCAACAAAAAAAATACTACCTGCTTCAAATTTAGAAATGGTTTATTGACAAAAATAAACTGAATTATCTTAGAAATAATTGATATAGCCGAAATGTATCTTGGATCCTCGCCTCATATCAAAATTAAGATCACTTCGTTTGCCTAATGCAAAACTCATGTTGAGTAATCCCACCTTTGTTTCAAACAACATCCCAATGCCTGCGCTCACGTAATTGGTATTAACATTTATATTCTGGTACCTGTTTTTCACCCATCCTGCATCAGAAAAACAGAACAGGTAAGAGTTTAGCCCAACCAGGTAACGGTACTCTGCTGTAGCTACCAGGTATTTGGATGCATAAATACTCTCTTCATCAAAACCTCGCAATAGCTTATATCCTCCAATCTGGAACAACTCATTTCTAAAAACATTAGGACTACTAAAGACACCGGCGTTTAGTATTGCTTTTAATGTGCTTCGCTTACCGGCTGGAAAATAATGAGCTGCAGTAATCTTTGCTCTCAACTGGTAACTTTTCAGCTTGAGTGTATCGTATAATGTTCCATAATTAAAAGACGGATCGGTAAGGTTTATGATATCGTTATTTTTCTGAATTGTTTTAATACCGGCACTGGTGGTAAGTTTTAATTCATTGCCCGATTTTGGATTCAGGCGGTAGTTAGTATTATTCCATTCATAATCCAGACCAACATTTACAGCGCTTACATCAATATTAACCGGAAGCTTTTTTGTAAGCTTTACCAGGTTGGTATCTACACCAGATGCCAGCAGGTTAGTGCTTTGCCGCTGTATAAATATTTTACCGGTTTGATTGGCTGAAAAAAGATACTGCAGGCCAAATTGTGTATTCAACTGCAAAAAAGCAGAATCCTTTTTAAACAACTCAAATGAAAAGTCAATTCCAAAAGAGCTATTGAAAATAAATGGATGCTGGTAACCAATATTTAATCTGGGCGATTGCAATTGCAACTGCTGCCAGTTTACCAGGATCGTTTCACCTTTACCCAATGAGTTCTTTAAATTTAGATTGATATCGCCTGTTAACTGCAGTTTGCCTGTTATATTATTGGATGGGAGGAAACCAATTAAAAAATTAACCTGACTGCTTTTCTTTGGCTGTAGGTAAAGATTAAGTACTGAGCCTGTGCCCAGCATCATCAATTCACTTGGTTGCTGTTCTTCTACATAAGGCAGTTCCAGCATGCGCTTGCCTACCTGTTCTAATTTTTCTTTGTTGTAAACACTACCGTTTGGTAAGTTGAGGTAATGCTGCAAAAAGCTGTTAGAAAGTTTAGCCTTGCCGATAACCCTTATGCTGTCAATATGATACAGGGGGCCAGATTTCACTTTAAGCATTCCCTGGATAGAGTCTTTATCTAACTGCAAACTATCCATATAAACACTTGCAAATGGATACCCGTTTTTTTCATAATAAGCAATTATTCTTTCTTTTACCCTTTCCAGTTCAACAAAGTTTACGGGCTTATCAACAAAATTACCTGCGATAAAACCGCTTTCATCCATGGCTCTTTTATCAATGCTATCTGTATTCAGCCTAATCCATTTTTGCTGTTCACCTACAAAAAGATCAATTTTAGCAGCTACTGAATCAAAATAAATACTGTCAACGGAGGCAGCAAGATATCCTTTAATGTTGAGCGTTTGAGGCAGTTTATTGATGTAGTCAAGACACTGCAGCTGTTGTGGAAAACGGGTGGTAAGATTTAGATCTCCGCCGTTAAAGGAGCTATCTTTGTCAACGTAATGAATGTAAAGCCTATATTGGCTGGCAGTCTCCTGGCAATAAGCAGACGCAATAGAAACTATTGCGGCAAAAAATGATAATAAAAATTTCCCTGGGGAGAGATTGCGTTGCTTTACCATTACTGTGATCAAATCTAAAATCTATAATTGTAAAACGAAAATCTTTGTCTGGTATATATATCCATATCCCGTTTTGTAAGCAGGCTTGTCATTACTGCAACTTCCATTTTAGCACTTCTCTCAAATTCAAAGACGATTTAATCAATGCTTTGGTTAAAGAAATCGAACTAACCAA
>CAZDHQ010000191.1:835-7426 GCA_964505135.1 uncultured Ferruginibacter sp. | reverse complement strand
CTGGACGCCGGCGTATCGTTATTTGCCCTCTTTTCAGGCATCTGATCCTTTTTCTCATACTTAATCGCTGGATCATTTACTACTGTAGATAGCATCTGGGAAAAATCGTCCGTTTTAACAGTTGTATTTTTTGCCGGATCCGGGTACGTTTCTCTTGCGCCAGCCATTGTTACCTGCAATGTTTGCAAATTAAACAGCCCCCATCCCTTATCTCCGAACTGCTTTACGATATAACCAATATCCTGCCTGGCAACTGTGGTACTAAATTTTTGCTCGCCATATTCTTTACTCACAAACCCCACAGAAAAATCATAATTGCCCTCTTTAAGCTTTGGAATGATGAGATACCCAGATACGGTAGAGTTATAGATGGTTTTACCCATCTTGACATAAAATGGTTGTTTATTCTCTGTTTGCAGATAGATGAAGTGATTTTGCTGTGCCTGCACTGTAACAAAAGCAAATGCCAGAACAAAAACGGAAAACGATCGCAGGTAACTCTTCATCTGAAAGGACTTTTGTTGTTCACAAATCTAAAATAAAAAAGAGGAGATTGCTCTCCTCCTTTGGATAATTATATTTCAAGATTAGAACCTGGGACAAGGAATACCTTTTACAGCGCTATGACGCTTGATGTAGATCAAAGAAAACTCAGAGCCTCCCCTGCTTGCGGTGGCGGACTTTAAGCTGGATGTATTGATATCATAGCTTGCGCCGATTCTCAAGCCATTGATTTCAATGCCAACATAAGGAATAATAGCATCATTCAACCGCATCCAGGATCCAAAATAAACGCTTGTTGGGTTGGCCTCATCGCCATTTACCATGGCTGATAACGCAGCACCTGCAACAAACTCACTTGCCTTGTTCTGCATTTGATAAATAATAGATGGATTGATGGCCAGTGTTTCGTTTATAGGGAAGGTTCCACCACCATGAATAGTAAGCCTTGAAGCCAGGTTCCAGGTTTTATCAATAAAACTAAGGCTCGGCCTGTTGATATGGTAAAGAGAAATACCTGCATAGTAATTGTTATAACCATCCGAAGAGCCAGAATACAATATACCAGCGTTTATGTCCATGTAATTCTGATTCGTACCATTGGCAAATGTTTCACTTGTAGGATTGGTGAATCCATTTTGGGTCAATTGATCTTCGAATGTGAGTTTGGATATATCAAGTGTTACGCTGCTGTAAGTGGCCTGGAAACCGGCACCAATTGTATTATATCCTTCCTCATCCAATGCTTTATGATAACTTAATGAAAGAGAGCCGTAATTCAGTTTTAAAGCCGCATCTGCACTCTGATCACTCAATCCGGAAATGCCAATTCCAAAAACATCACCTTTGGGAATTCGACTTTTTAGAATACCAAAATCAAAAGAAGCACTGGTAGTGACATAAGCCTTGGGTATAGACGGCCATTGATCTCTATGATTTGCAGCCAATCGCCAGTCTCCATCAAACTTACCTGTATAAGCTGGGTTTAGTGTGAGAGGAGAGGAGAAAAATTGTGAAAAATGTGGATCCTGGGCCTTTGTAAATAAGGCAGCAATAATAAGGGTGGTAAAGACAAGAATTTTTTTCATTTACAGATAGATTCAGAAACTTAAAGATAAAGATTTGCAATTAAATGCTGCTTTTGACTCTCAATTATTGTTGGACAAACAACTTAAATGTAAAAAGCAAGGGTATTATTGTGTGTTGAGGATAAATTCATACACGCATGCTATTACTGCTAGGACTGGAGTTTTTGACCAAATGCAAGATCTCCAGCATCTCCAAGACCAGGAACGATGTAACCTTTGGCAGTTAATTCATCATCAATATCGCCACACCAAATGGTTGCCTTTGGAACCTCTCTTAATACATACTCAATGCCTACGGTACATGCAATTGCACATACAATGTGAAGCTCTTTAATATTTCCCTCGTCTTTTAAAAACTGGATTGATTTTACCAGTGAAGCGCCGGTGGCAATCATGGGATCACTTATGATCACTACCTTGTTATCAATTTCAGGGCAGCTCATGTATTCAAGGCTGATTTCAAAAGAGCCATCAGGATGATGTTTCCTGTAAGCGCTAATAAATGCATTTTCACCTTTATCAAAATAATTTAATAAACCATAATGCATTCCTAAGCCGGCTCTGAGAATGGTTGCTAAAACAGGCTGTTCAACCAATACTTTGCAATTGGCAATTCCAAGCGGCGTAGTAATTTCCTTCTCTTCCCATTCCAGCTTTTTACTAATTTCATAAGCAATCACTTCAGCTATTCTTTCCAGGTTGCGCCTGAAACGCATCCGGTCATTCTGAACATCAACATTTCTTAACTCCCCTACCCAATTACTTACCAAAGAATGCTGATCACTTAGGTTAATAACCATGAATTAAATTTTGTTCCGCTTTTGGCGGGATGAATTAAGTATTTGAAATTGCACCAAAACAATGTTGTAAAAATAGGAATTAAATTTTCAAAATGGTTTACAGGGCTATTGGATTAATGAGCGGCAGTTCGCTTGATGGACTTGATATTGCATTTATAGAGTTTACCGAAACTGCCGGCAAATGGAACTTTGAAATATTGGCTGCAGATTGTATTCCTTATAATCAACACTGGAAGGATAGACTTCAGCACGCCATTAATCTTTCTGCATTTGAATATGCGTTGCTGCACACGGAATATGGACACTATACCGGACAACAGGTAAATGATTTCATTGAACGACATAACCTGCAGCATAAAGTTCATCTTATTGCGTCTCATGGTCACACTACTTTTCATTCACCTGCACAAAAAATGACCGCACAATTGGGAGATGGTGCTGCGATTGCTGTTGAAACAAAACTTACTGTGATAACTGATTTGCGTGCCATGGATGTAGCTGCCGGTGGCCAGGGTGCCCCAATTGTTCCAATAGGTGAAAAATTACTTTTTCCTGGCTATGATTATTTTTTGAATATTGGTGGCATAGCCAATGTTTCTTTTAATAAAGAAAGTTATATAGCATTTGATGTGTGTGCAGCTAACCGTGTTTTAAATATGCTTGCTGCGGAAGAAGGATTGGAATACGATAAAGATGGAACGCTGGCTGCATCAGGAATAGTAAATGAAGTTTTATTAAAGGAATTGAACAAACTTGATTATTACGGTAAGCCCTATCCAAAATCACTGGCCAATGATTTTGGAACGGACATCGTTTTTCCTTTAATAAAAAAATGCAGGCTTGCAACAAAAGATGCACTGAGAACATACACTGAGCACATTTGTGATAAGATCTTTGATGCTGCAGGGAATGAAGTGAATGCCAAGATGCTGGTAACTGGCGGCGGCGCATTCAATAGCTTTTTGATGGAAAGATTAAAAGAAAAAATTGCACTTAAAAATATTGAATTAGTGGTGCCTGATGAAAAAATCATTGCTTATAAAGAAGCATTGATCATGGCTTTGCTTGGTGTGTTAAGATGGAGAGAAGAAGCAACTGTTATACCTTCTGTAACAGGTGCCTCTACTGCTACTATTGGTGGTGCTATGTGGATGGGTAACGCCGGTTATTAACCGCTTTAACATTGTATTTTGGATTAATTATTTTACTTGGCATAAAATCAGCAAAATGAAAAATACGATTCTCCTTCTTTTCATTGCCCTTATTACCTTTTCCGCATGCAACAGCAAAGCTTCCAAAGAGGCAAAAGAAAAAGATAGCTATGAAAAAGCAAAAGAATCACTGGAGGTAAAAGAAAAGAAAAATCCCTTAGCATTTATTACAGTGAGCAGTAAAGACAAGCATAATTTAATTGGACAAACTGTAATTAAAGGCAGTATCAACAACAATGCTAAGGTTTGTACTTATAAAGATGTAGCGCTTGAATTGTCTTTCTTTAGCAAGACAGGTGTTTTATTGGAAAAAGATAGTGAGACAGTTTACGAAATAATCGAGCCTGGAAAATCTGCTGATTTTAAAACAAAATATTTTGCTCCAAAAGGAACCGATAGTGTGGGAATAAGAGTGGTAAGTGCAAAAGTGAAATAAGGATCATACAAACTCAAACCGATCTCCATCAAACAAACCCAAATCACTCAGTTTTAAATGTGGTATTACTAATAAAGCCATAAATGATAAAGTCATAAATGGTGAAGCTAAAGTAGATCCCAGTACTTCTTTCGTCATTTTATCAATCGCAGTGTATGCTGCGGCCACTTTATAGCCATCTTCATTACTCATCAATCCAGCCACCGGCAAGCCCAATACAGCCTCCTCCAAACCTTCCCCCAGGGGGGAGACTTTAACGGCACTAATTCCACCACGCTCTTTTACTAAAAAATTTACTGCTTTGCAAATACTTTCATCATCCACACCCACAGCAATGATATTATGACTATCATGGGCCACAGTACTGGCAATAGCCCCCTGCTTCAATCCGAAGTTTTTTACAAACGAAATGGCAACCGGCGCATCTTTATAACGGTTCACTACCACCATTTTTAACACATCATTTTCTACATTGCTTACAATAAGTCGATCTTCTACTTTAGGCGTCGCCGTTAGTTTATTAGTGATGAGCTGTCCATCCAATGCCCCTATTACACTAATTGTTTTTTGATCAGTAAATGGAAAAGCAAAGTCGCCAACACTTTTTTCTTTACAACTAAATTCATTAATGATACCAGCTTTATTTGCCCGGATTAGCGTATTTCCATTTTCAGCTACCAACTGGCCATTGATGAAAGTTTGCTTCACTTTAAAATGAACCAAATCTTCCACTACAATAAAATCAGCATCATCACCCACATTTAACAAACCTACATTCATCTTATAATGCTTTACAGGATTAATACAGGCAGCCTGTAAAACTTTAAAAAAATCAACTCCTTTTGCAACTGCTCTTGCGCAAAGCTGGTTGATATGCCCTTCCACCAGACTATCCGGGTGTTTATCATCGCTGCAAAACATCATCTTTTCATAATGCTCATTCATCAAACCAATCAATGCTTCAAAATTTTTAGCAGCACTTCCTTCACGGATCAATATATTCATTCCATAATTTAATTTATCCAGTGCTTCTTCGGCAGTAAAACATTCATGATCGGTACTGATTCCTGCATTAATGTATTTTTTCGCATCTGTTCCTTTTAATCCAGGTGCATGACCATCTACAGGCTTACCGTATTTTTTTGCTGATGCAATTTTTTTCATTACTTCTTCATCATTGAACAACACGCCGGGAAAATTCATCATCTCACTTAAATAATAAATCTCTTCCTTTTGCAACAATTCATCCACAGCTTTTGCATCCAGTGATGCACCTGCCGTTTCAAATACAGTGGCAGGAACACAGCTTGGCGCACCAAAATGAAATTTAAAAGGAACGGTTTTACCATTTTCTATCATGTACTCCACACCTGCTATTCCGCATACATTGGCAATTTCATGCGGATCACTGATGGTGGCCACGGTACCATGCACCACAGCCAGTCTTGCAAACTCAGATGGCACCAGCATACTGCTTTCTATATGTACATGGCTATCCACAAAACCTGGCATAATGTACTGTGCTGACTGATTTGAAGGCAGACTAACTTCCGTAACAGAAACTATCTTTCCATTGTCAAAGACCACTTCACCATCAAAAATTTTCCTGTTGGGAATGTCTACAATCTTACCGGAAATCTTTTGTGTCATTGAGCTATTTTACTGGGAGCAAATGTACGCAGATGATGATTGCCGTTGATACATTGGGGTGCATTTCTAATTGTAGCAAGGGTTGCCAACCTTTTATAAAATTATTCGTACTCAGTAGAAACTTGTGAAAGTTTGGCAACCCTAAAGTCAGTGAAAATTTGAAATGCAACCCATACAATCATTAATCACAAACTATATTGCCCGGAAATATTTTCGACTAACTTTACCAGTAAAATTTTCAATCATGAAGACAATTGTTTTGCTAGGTTTATTCATACTATTTCTTGTAAGCGTTCAATTTGTAAATGCACAAACTGTGGACGATGTAATTGACAAATACATTGCTGCAAGGGGCGGCAAAGAAAAATTAGCATCGCTTAAAAGTATCTATATGGAAGGCAGCAGGGAGATGATGGGCAACGAAGTAACCGTAAAGATCACCAAAGAACAGGGAAAACTTAGCCGTACGGAATTTGAAATGGCAGGCACTACTGGTTATATGTTATTGACAGATAAAGAAGGGTGGTCGTTATTCCCTATGCGTTCGCCTACTCCCAGTAAATTACCCGATGAGGCGATTGCTTCCATGCAGGTAGACCTGGATATCGCCGGGCCGCTAGTAGACTATGTAGCCAAGGGACATAAGGCCGAATTGTTAGGCAAAGAAGATGTGGATGGAGCAAGCTGTTACAAAATAAAGCTTACTACTAAAACAGGCCAGGTAATCAATTACTGGATTGATGCAAGCACCTACCTGCTTGTTCAGTCTTCGGCAAGAGGTGGCGGCATGTTTGGCGGCGGCAGAAGAGGCGGCAATAACAATGGCGGAGGTGGGAATAACGGAGGCGGTAATGGCGGTGGCGACCAGGAGTTTTACACACTCTATAAAGATTATAGACAAGAAG
>CAZDHQ010000191.1:0-825 GCA_964505135.1 uncultured Ferruginibacter sp. | reverse complement strand
GCGGTATTATGTTTGCCCACAGCATTGAAACAAAAGCACCCAATGGAGGCGGCAGAGGCGGCGGTGGTACTACATTTGACGTGATAAAGGTAAATGAGCCGGTTGATCCCAAGCTGTATAAACACGATTAATTAAGGGCACAGACGCAACCGTTTGTGGCCATCATTTAATAAAAACATTACTGAATACGCAAATATTTTTATTTACTAATCATTACCTTTGGGCCCGTTTTTTAACAATAAATAATACAAATTATGAGTACAGTTAAAGTTGCAATTAATGGTTTTGGCAGGATTGGCCGTTTGGTTTATCGCCAAATCTATAATATGCAGGGAATTGATGTAGTAGCAATCAATGATCTTACAAGTCCTAAGGTTTTAGCTCACCTATTAAAATATGATAGCGCACAAGGTCGCTTTAATGCTGATGTAAAAGCAACGGAAGATTCAATCGTTGTAAACGGTGACACCGTAAAAATATACGCACAAAAAGATCCTTCTCAAATTCCATGGGGAAGCCATAATGTAGACGTGGTATTGGAATGTACAGGTTTCTTTACTGACAAAGCAAAGGCAGAAGCTCACATTACCGCAGGTGCTAAAAAAGTAGTTATTTCTGCTCCGGCTACAGGCGATTTAAAAACAATCGTATTCAACGTTAACCACAATATTTTGGATGGTAGCGAAACAGTAATTAGCTGTGCAAGCTGTACTACCAACTGTTTGGCTCCAATGGCACAGGTACTGGAAGAAAAATTCGGTATCTTAAATGGTTTGATGACTACCATCCACGCTTACACGAACGACCAGAATACGCAGGATGCTC
>CAZDHQ010000190.1:0-7428 GCA_964505135.1 uncultured Ferruginibacter sp. | reverse complement strand
GGCAATATTACCTAAACCGAAATGAACTCGTCCGTCATCTGTACTCATATAACCACGTGCAGGCTGGTGTTCATAAAACTGCTGCTGATCACCATAATGCAAATGAATGGTTGCTCCCAGGCCCTGTGTATTCTTTTCTTTACCGATAAGGGTTACAGTGAGCTGATGCTTTTGATTGGTTGAGTTGTTTTGATAAACACTGGCAGGTTCATTGATGTTGTTAATTATAATATCAAGGTCTCCATCGTTGTCCAGATCTGCATAGGCGGCACCGTTAGCAAAGGAAGTTTTACTAAATCCCCATTCAGCAGATGCATTTTCAAATTTTGCATTTCCCAAGTTTTTAAATGCGTAATTCGCAATCTTTACCACAGGTAGTGTATTGGCTTTTGCCAAAGAGAAATTGCCGTTGGCAGATTGGCCATTATCGTAAGCGATATAGTCCAGGTCAGTCACATCCCTTGGCAGTCCATTGGTAATGATGATATCCTTTAAGCCGTCATTGTCAAAATCAGCTACCAGCGGGCACCAACTCCAGTCTGTTTGATAAATACCTGCCATAAAACCTTCATCACTAAAAACAGGGTGCTCCTTACCGAAGGTACCACTGCTGATCTGCAACACATTTCTTACATATTGATGTGTATAACCAAACTTTTCAGCATTGGTATAATTATAATATTCATTGCCTCCCAGCATTCTCTTTTTTCGCATATTCGTCTCCGGGAGCATTTCAAGGGAAATCAAATCAATAAAACCATCATTGTTAATATCTGCTGCATCAGTTCCCATTGCATTCCAGCCGGTATGCTTAAAGTATTGATCCAGTTGATTGCTGAATGTACCATCCTGGTTATTGATATACAGCAAATCGTTAGAGACAAAATCATTGGCTGCATAAATATCCGGCCATCCATCGTTATTAAAATCAGCAATGCATGCGGCATGGCACCAGCCTTCAATGGTTATGCCTGCTTCTTTAGATACATTGGTAAATGTATTGTTACCGTTATTGCGATACAGCCTGTCTGTATTGCCTGCAGAACCATCTGTTAGCTTTGGCCTGAAACGAATGGGCGTTTTATCATCATATAGCTGATTGGTAGCGATGTATAAATCCAAATCACCGTCTTTATCGTAATCAAAAAAATAGCCCTGGGTGCTGTAACCGGTATCGGCAATACCGAAAGCGTCAGCTTCTTCAATAAATACAGGTATTCCTTTGTCATTTAACCCCTGGTTGATGTATAATAAATTTTTTCTTCTTTCAGCATCATCCCTAAAAGATGCAGACACATAAATATCCAGCCATCCGTCTGCATTGATATCAACAACAGAAACACCGGTACACCATCTTCCGCCACCACTTACCTTAGCTGTATTGGCGATATCGTCAAAATGCATAGAGCCTTTGTTGAGATAAAGTTTATTAGGCACCATATTACCTGCACAGAACACATCCACCAGTCCATCTTTATTAAAATCCCCAATGCCAATGCCGCCACCATAGTAGATATTAGCCCGGGTTAAAATATTCAGACTGTCGCTTTCAGTAATGCTGTTGTTGAACTCAATACCTGTTTGGGCAGGTGTCAGCAATGTAAATAATGGGGCTTTTTGTTGAGCATAAACAGCGCAGTTTAGCAGGGTAGCACAAATGCAAGCTGTTGTCAGTAAGAAAGTTTTGGCAATCATTGTTTATAAATAAAAGCCAAAGTAAAATATTATTAGGGCTGTAATTTTTATGTCATTGTTCACCAGCGATCAATACTTATTCAATTTGTTACATTTAAATAAGTTGAATTGTCAAACTTTCTATGTTAGTATAGTTTAGTATTACCATGTTCTTGGAAACATGTGGTGTAAATATTGATCTATTATGAATATAATAATGCATGAAGCCTTGCTATGTTTACATTTTAGATAAAATTGCTTGTAACTGTTATGTATAAAATTATTCTTTCTTTTTGTTTATGCATTTTCTTTAACACCCTCTATTCAAAAGAAAAAAATCCGGTTGATTATGTAAATACCTTGCAGGGCACCAATTCAAAACATGAATTGACAAGAGGCAATACTTATCCCACCACAGCATTGCCGTTTGGTATGCATACATGGACACCGCAAACCGGTAAGAACGGCGATGGATGGAAGTATCAATATTTTAAAACAACCATTCGTGGTTTTCAGCAGGCACACCAATGCAGCTCATGGACTACAGACTATGATGTATTCTCTTTTATGCCTGTTACAGGTGAACTGGTGGTTGAGGAAGAATTAAGAGCTGCTTCCTTTTCTCATACCAATGAAATAGCCAAACCTAATTATTACAAAGTAAAACTGGATAATGGCATCACAACAGAAATGGCTCCAACCGAACGTGGTGCACACCTGCGTTTTAGCTTCCCAAAAAATGCAGCCAGTTATTTAGTGCTGGATGGCTACACTGGTTTTAGTGAAGTAAAAATTTGGCCTGCAGAAAAAAAGATCACTGGGTATGTAAGCAATAATAAAAACAACAACGGCAATTTGATCAAGAGCTATTTTGAAATTCATTTTGATAAACCATTTAAGAAATACGGTACCTGGGAGAACAGGAATAACAGCATACAAAAGGACCAGGCAGCACGAGAAGGAAAAGGTATTGGCGCATTTATACAATTTAAGAATGGCGAAACAGTACAGGTAAAAGTGGCTTCGAGTTATATCAGTCCTGAACAGGCAATAATTACATTCAATAGAGAGCTGGGCCAGTTTAAAACAATTGAACAAACAAAAGATGCAGCCGCTGCTATTTGGAACAAACATTTAGGACGCATTGCGGTGAGTGGCGGAACTGAAGAAGACATGGCAACTTTTTATTCCTGTTTCTTTAGAGCAAGTCTTTTTTCCCGCCAGTTTTATGAGTACGATGCAGATGGAAATCCTTATTACTTCAGTCCCTACGACGGAAAGATTCACAAAGGTTATATGTTCACTGATACCGGGTTCTGGGATACCTTCAGGGCGCAGTTTCCTTTAAACGCCATTATGTATCCGGCTATGCATGGCCGTTATATGCAAGCATTGCTGGATGCAAAAGAACAATGCGGATGGTTGCCTTCCTGGTCTTTTCCCGGTGAAGGTGGCAGTATGATTGGTAATCATGCCATTTCTTTATTGGCAGATGCATGGGCAAAAGGTATTCATAGTTTTGATCCCAAACAGGCGCTGGATGCGTATTTGCATGAAGCCACCAATAAAGGCCCCTGGGGACCGGCAAACGGAAGAGATGGCTGGAAAGAATATTATCAATTGGGTTACCTGCCTTATCCAGAAGTGAGGGAAGCTACTGCAAAAACGTTGGAATATGCATACGATGATTTTTGTGGTTACCAGTTGGCGAAGACAACGGGTAATGTTTTTTACGAGAAAATTTTTGAGAGGCAATTGTACAATTATAAAAATGTTTTTGATTCTTCCACCGGTTTTATGCGTGGGAGAAATGCGAAGGGAGCGTGGAATAAAAATTTTGATCCAACAGAATGGGGAGGACCTTTTACAGAAGGCAATGCATGGCATTGGTTATGGTCTGTGTTTCACGATGTACAGGGCTTGATTAATTTATTGGGCAGCGATAAAAACTTTAATGCAAAACTGGATTCTGTTTTTTCTGTACCCAATACAGTTAATGTAGGAACCTATGGCGGTATGATTCATGAAATGACGGAGATGGTAATGGCTAACATGGGCCAGTATGCACATGGCAACCAGCCAATACAGCATATGGTGTACCTGTACAACTATAGCGGTGAACCCTGGAAAGCACAATACCATGCAAGAGCAGTGATGGACAAATTATACAACGCTACGGAGAATGGTTATCCTGGTGATGAAGACCAGGGGCAAACTTCTTCCTGGTATGTGCTGAGTGCCTTAGGTTTTTATAGTGTATGCCCGGGCACAGATCAATATGTAATGGGAAGTCCGAAGTTTGAAAGGACAATCATTACATTAGAAGATGGAAAACAATTTACCATCGAGGCAAAAAACAACAGGAAACAAAATGTATATATTCAGTCCGCTTCATTAAATGGAAAACCGTTTGATCAAAACTGGCTTTCTTATAGTGATATTGTGAGCGGTGGGATCTTACAACTGCAAATGAGTGATCAGCCAAATACACAAAGAGGAGTGTCAAAAACAGCAAGGCCGTTTTCTTTATCGAAATAGAATTTAGATATTGCTATTATGAGAAAAAAAATTTACTGCTTCATCCTGTTAACGTTTACATTTTTCAGTCAGCTCTTTTCGCAGCCGAATGAATCCTTACACAAAGCGCCTGCACCTTTGTTTAGAGATCCTGTGTACGATGGTGCTGCTGATCCTGTGGTAGTATACAATAAAGAGAAAAAGGAATGGTGGATGTTTTATACACAGCGCCGGGCAAATGTGCAATCTGCAGGTGTAGCCTTTTGTTATGGAACTGATATTGGCGTAGCGGTTTCTGCAGATCATGGCCAAAGCTGGTATTACAAAGGAGCTCCTTCACTGGAGTTTGAACAGGGAAGAAATACCTTTTGGGCTCCCGATATTGTATTTGATAGTGGAACTTATCACATGTTTGTCGCTTATATAAAAGGTGTAAGAAATGAATGGGGCGGCAATGCAATCATTACACATTATACCAGCAAAGACTTATGGCACTGGAAACATGAAGACGATTTAAAATTATCTTCCAACAGTGTGATTGATCCAACCTTTATGAAATTGTCAGACGGCAAGTGGCATATCTGGTACAAGGATCAAAACCGTGGCAGCATTACCATGACCGGCAGCAGCAGTAACCTGGTGAATTGGACGCTGGATGATAAGCCTGCAATTGGTGGTAAGGCTCACGAGGGGCCGAAAATATTTTATTTTAAAAACAGCTACTGGATGATCACCGATGAATGGCATGGTTTAAGAGTGCACAAGTCCAAAGATGCCATCACCTGGGAAGAACAGGGAATGATACTGGATAAAAATGGTATAAGAAACCAGGACAGTCCCACTGGCGCTCATGCAGATGTGGTGGTTACTAACGGTAAGGCATATATTTTTTATTTCACCCACCCCGGCAGAAAAACACATACAGATGAAGGCCCACGTGATAAGGATGATTGCTTTAGTTATAGCAGTAAAAGATCGGTGATCCAGGTAGCAGAAATTGTGTTAAAGAATGAAACGCTGGATACCGTGAGGGATGAGCCGTTTGAGTTTTGGTTGCCTTAGTTAATGATTGAATTATGAACGTTGATATAAAAAGGAATTATTGCTGGAGATTTTTACTAGTGCTGTTTTTTGCAACTGTATCACTGCATACTAAGGCCAATGATGACTGGAAAAAGAAAGCAGCCAATCCTGATTACCTGCATCGTTCTTTAAAACAAGTAACAGATGTGATGGTGCATGATATTTATTCTCCGCCTGTTGCGGCAAGGATATATGCCTATGTTAGTATTGCAGCCTATGAAGCCGGAAGATGGGAAGATAAAACAATGCAATCTTTAACTGGCCAACTGCATCAACTGAGTTCGTTGCCTAAACCAATAGCAGGGAAAGAATACTGTTACTCACTGGCATCAGTAAACGCATTATTGGAAGTAGCCAAAAGCATGCTTATTTCAGAAGACAGCATCAGTAGTTTTCAAAAGGAACTGCTAACTGAAATGAGGTCTGCTGGCATGTCACAAAGGGTGTTTACCAATTCAATAGTTTTTGGAAAACAAATTGCAGCAGCCGTGATTGCCTGGGCATCCAGGGACCTGTATAGCCAGACAAGATCGCTTGCAAAATACACAGTGGACAACGATGCCGGCTCCTGGAAACCAACGCCGCCAGCGTATATGAAAGCAATTGAACCTCATTGGGGAAAGCTCAGAACATTTTTCATTGATTCTGCACAGCAGTTTAGGCCTTTACCACCTACTTCGTTTTCTAAGGATAGCAGCAGTCAGTTTTATCAGCAGGCAAAAGCTGTATATGAAGCAGTAAAAAATCTAACAGCCGAGCAAAAAGAGATTGCTAATTTTTGGGATTGCAATCCTTTTAAAATGCATGTAAATGGCCATGTAATGTATGCTACAAAAAAAATATCACCTGGCGGACACTGGGTTAATATTGCTACTCTGGTATGTAAACAAACGAATGCTGATGCTGTAAGATCTGCAGAAGTATATGCGGTAGTATGCATCACGTTGGCAGATTGTTTTATCAGTTGCTGGGACGAAAAATACAGGAGCCGGGTGATAAGGCCAGAAACCTATATCAATCAATATATCAACGAAAGCTGGATGCCGCTGCTGCAAACGCCACCTTTTCCTGAATATACAAGCGGGCACAGTGTGGTTTCCGGGGCTTGCGCAGTAGTGCTATCTAAATATTTTGGAGATGCTTTTGCATATATCGATTCAACTGAAATGGAATTCGACATTCCTGCCCGCAGTTTTATATCTTTTATGCAGGCTGCAGATGAAGCGGCTATTAGCAGGTTTTACGGCGGGATACATTACATGCCGGCCATTGTAAATGGATTAAAAGAAGGCAAAGCGATTGGTGAATTTGTTTGCAAAAAAATAAGAACAAAAAAAGATGAAACTCCACTTGCTGCTAAATAAAGGTTCAATATTTAAATCATCAACGCAATTGTATAGGAAAAACCTGCTTGTTTCTTTTATATTTTTTGTGTTTATCAATATGGCTGTATTTGCTCAAAATGATGTTGATAAGCAGGCGCCAGTTTTACTTGCCGACCCTGCAGTATTTGTTCATAACGGAAAGTATTACCTGTGTGGTACGGTTGAAAATAATGCTAACAATGGCTTTATCATTTATCAGTCAACAGATCTAAAACAATGGCATGTAGATTCATCAATAAACAATGGCTGGGCTTTAAGAAAAGGCGAAGCTTTTGGCAGCAGCCGATTTTGGGCACCACAGGTATTTGCAGCTAATGATAGTTTTTACATGGCTTACGCTGCAGATGAGCAAATTGCCATTGCTATAGCAACGTCACCAGCCGGACCTTTTAGGCAAAAAGTGATACAGCCGCTCTATGCAACAGTAAAGCAAATTGATCCTTTCATTTTTATTGATGACGACGGTAAAAAATATTTATATCATGTAAGGTTGCAGAATGGTAATCGCATTTTTGTTGCTGCTATTAATGATCATTTTACAGCGATTGATTCCACCACGTTAACAGAATGTATAACAGCTACTCAGCCCTGGGAAAACACAGCCAACAGCAGCTGGCCAGTAACGGAAGGTCCTTCGGTAATCAAGCATAATGGTTTGTATTACCTGTTTTATTCAGCCAATGATTTTCGCAATCCTGCTTATGCAGTGGGTTATGCTGTTGCTACTTCGCCATTTGGACCCTGGAAAAAATATGACCATAATCCCATC
>CAZDHQ010000189.1:0-7455 GCA_964505135.1 uncultured Ferruginibacter sp. | reverse complement strand
TCCATTTATATCAGTTGTAGTCAGCCCAGATTTTCCTACCACAGGAGCATCCACGGTACCGCTTGTTGCTATTAGCGTACCCAGGTTGGGAGTAGAGGCATCAGTGAGTCTTAAAGTAGATAAATTATTTACAGCACCAATATTTGTTCCCAGCGCCCTAATAGAGATACCATTGGAAATTCCGGGATCGAAACTTCCCGTATTAAAAATCCAGTAAGAACCAGATCTTTTATCCAATGCCACGCCTGCATCATTCAATACTGGAGCTATCGCTACCGCATTTACATCAGCGAAATGGGAAATGGCTATATCCCCTGCTACGGAGCCTGTGGAAGAAGAAAAATAAACATTAATAAAGCGACTGTTAGAACCGGAGCCAAAAGGATAAAGCGAACTATTGGAAAGCGCATCTGTTGGCAACCCGGTTGCCGGAAAGCTACGGCTCAGGGTTCCGCCACTGATAAAGCCATTTGTATAAACTAATTGATTGGCAAGCACAGGATTGGTGAGAGAAAGTGTGTAAGTACCAAAATTGATACTACCCGAAGTCATAGTAAGCGTACCGGCAATGGTTCTGTTAAATGGAAAAGTTACGGTACCAGAACTACTAATCGTCACGTTGGATACGCCTGAAGTATTATCAAATTCTACGGTGGAGGCCTTTTGGGCCGAAGTACCATTGTATATTAATACAGAACCCCCGGTACCTCCACCGGTGTATTGAATTATACCAGCACCTGAAAAGTTACCGGCATTTGAACAGGAAGCAGGTAACGGGCTATTGGCATTTTTAACAATCAACGTGGTGGGGGAAGTTATCGAAACTCCCGAAGGATCGGTATTTGTATTAATTATATTCAGGCGTCCTCCTGAAATATCAACCGGGTGAGTAATTGTTACATTCTGAATATTGTTACCAGAGAACTGCACATTCGCAACTGCATTTGAACTACCAGAACTGGAAGCCCATATACAAACTCGCTTAAACACGTCTCCCTGCATATTTAAAGTGGCATCCCCGGTACCTCCGTTGGTAACAAAATCAATTGTTCCTCCGGTTTGGTTAAATGCTCCCTTTACTAACAAAGTGGTACTACCTGAAGAAGCCTGTAAAGCAAGGTATCCATTGGTTTGGGTATAGGAACCTGCCGTTATCGAAGAAATGCCTGTTCCGGTGAATCGTACTTTTCCGGCTCCTGTGCTAACGATATTTAGATTCCCATTTACGATGAATGGCAATCCACTAAGATCTAAGTCAACATTACCCACCTGACTTGCGGCATTCCACCTAAAATTAGAAAAAGCCGTAGAAGTTAAACCTGCAGGTGCCACCGAACCTACATTGTAGCCTGTGATATTACAAGTACTACCCGTACTCCACAAGGAGACTGGTATTGCATTGGCAGCGCTGCCGCTTACATTATGATAATAATTAGAACCATTTGCCCAGGTAATGGCTGAAGCATTATTAGAGACAAATGTTCCTGACGTATAAGTAATTGAACCGCCAGAACCGATGGTAGTACCGCCAGTTCCAACTACATCAAATGCAAGTGTACCTCCATTTAAGGTCAATGAACCATTAATATTTATTTTTCCTCCTGTACTGGACTCGATACCAAAGGTGCCGGAACTCATAATGAAAGACGTGGTATTTGCCAATGTTATGCTAAGCAGGTCGCCAGCTAAAATACTTCCTGCTGTGGTATAAATTAAAGGCGTTGGTGCCGACAATGTAAGTGTTAGGTTTGGAGCATTAGCCGTAAAAGTAACCGAGCTTGTTCCACTCAGAATGCTTATAGCGCCTATGGTTTGAGTGGGCACATTTGCCAGTTTTATTGGAGATGTGGCATTAAAGGCCAACACATCATTAGCGGCAGGAACCGCTCTCACAGGTGACCAGTTTGTACTATTTTGATAATCACCATTGGCTCCGCCAACCCATGTATAGGTAGTTTGAGCAAAACAAATGTTGGCAAATAAACTTAATAAAACGAGTAAACTAATCCTTGACATAAGGTTTTATTTTATTAATAGGTACGGTTAATGGTTGCAAGGACATTTGAATTTAGCTCTTTCAGTGAGCTTGAGTTTCAACGGATAATGGGGTAAAAACGGATTTTTTAGTAAAATAGTACAATATTTAAACTATTTATATCCCATAGTTAAAGAAATAGTGGACTCAAACATGAATCGTTGTTTCGGGCAATAAAAAAGTGCACACTGGTTACAGGGATGCACTATTGGATTTATAAAATATTTTAACTAAGCTACTGCTTTCTTGCGAAATTTTTTGAAAACAACAAAAGCAGCAAACAAAATACCCGTTACTAAAAAAACAATATTCATATCATCATCAAAAGGAACATCTGGACCACCCCCACCAGGCCCGCCTGGCCCACCTTGGCAGAAACCAACAACAGGTGCACTTACTATCAAGAGCACGCTCAAAATTACTTTAGTTAATTTGTTTGAAATTATTTTTTTCATAGAAATCATCTTGATAAAAGTAAAGTTTTAGAACTACTAATACTTAAACGCAACAGCTCAGCTATTGGTATATCATACAGCTACCTCTTTCGACTAAAACCGGGTGCAATATATAAACAATTAATGATATGGCAATTGATTCAAACTTTATTTTTTACAGTGTACAAAATAGTAGAATTATTAAAAAGGTTGCGGAAGTAACACCTGATCGATTTTATGTATTACCCCGTTTACTGCATTAATATCGCTTGATATTGTCGGATTAATTAGAATATTGGAAGCAGATGCATTGGCGGCTCCCTGAACAGTAGCGGCTGCCACCACAGAAACACCTGGAACAGGGCTCACAAAAACAGCTTTTACAACTACTCCCGGATGAATACTAACAGCAGAATTTAGCAAGGTTTTTACTGCAGTTGCTTCCGATGGCATATTTACAGAAAACACCCTTACACCCGGAGGAGCGAAGCTGCCAGACTGACTACTAAGAATATGATACGCAACCACGCCTTTTACCAAAGTAGGTGTGAGCACAGCAGCAATCTTTGATCCCAGGCCTGCAGGGAAACCGGGTATATCAGGAATGGAGGATGGATCAGAAATAAGCTGGGCACCAAATGTGGTCACCAGCGTGGAAGCTGCTGTAAATGCTAACGTTGGTGCCTGGGCCGCAGCTTCTTCAGCACTTGCTCCATTGCCAATCAATTGCTGTGTAATCAGCGGGATCAGTGATTTGGTAATTGCACCAGTTAAGAAAACCTGCATAGAGCTATCTGTTGGAGCAAGAATCGTTAAGTTAGATCCTATTGCAGAAGGATTAACACCCGTGTTTAAAGCATCCTGTAAACGGGCACCTGCTGCTACGCCACTATCAGCTCTTGCAATGGCAGCTTTTAAATAAGTAAGTTTTGGGTCTGCATTTATAACTGTCCATAAGTCCTTAGATGGTGGCAGCAACATTCTGAATACTTTATGCACCACGCCATTCACAGCAGTGATATCTGTTGCAATAATAGGTATGCTATTTACCCATGCTCCATTGCTTCTTACACTTGGAAAAATAGTTAACCTCAATAAAGCGCTAACCTGTGGCGCCGGATTGAGTAAACTTGGATACTCAAAATTCGGAAATGCTGTAGGAATAGAGGCTGCCCTTATTTCTTGTGGAATAATATGATACTGCAGGATGGACTTTGCAGTGGCTTCATCTAATGATGCTATATACATGGCAGGCGTTACCCCCACTGGCAATATGGACGAAAGTGATGCCGTAACCGCTGCATCGTCCGGTGCAAAAACTGTGTAATGCAGTGAAGTGTTACTTAATGCTGTTAGCAATTTGGCTTTTGTAGCCAATGCTTTCAATAAACTAAAATTTGCATCATCCAGCAATGTTGCCAATGTTGGTGTAGTGCCAGGTGTTGGCTGCCCGTTTGGAGTAGGATCCAATTCCAGTTTATTGCACGCTGTAAGCGTTACGGCAAATACCGTAACCAGCAGTACCATTTTCTTTATTGAAACAAATATCTTCATGTGAATAGTTTTTTGTTGTGATAAATCTTAGAATACGTTGTAACCAATGCTGATGTAATAAAGACCACCCACTACGGCATTGCCCACACCGTTGGTATAGTACTCGTTCAACAGGTTGTTAGCACCCACTTTAACAAGGGTTTTGGTTGCCGGTATTTTATAACTCAACTGCAGGTCAAGTGTTTTGACCGCAGGAATGTCTCCGTTAGTAAAATCGCCTTCATAGTAAAATGCATCCTGCCAGCGGTAAGTAACGTTAAAGCCTGCACGCTTTTTATACAAAAAGCCGCTATTACCAAATGAAATATTAGTTCTGTATTTAGGCGTACTGAAATATGCTTTGAATCCGGTTGGCACATCTTTTAAGCGATCAGAAGAAATATTACCACCAATTTGAAAATTGGCAGGCAATGAATAATCAAGACTTAAACCAAAGCCATAGGTCTTCACTTTGGAAGTTACATTTACAGGAATGGAGAACACATTTCCTGCATCAGGCTGCACTATAAAACGCCTGGTGATAAAGTTTTGATACTGGCCATAGTAACCGTACATATCCACCAGTAATTTACTGTTTGCAAGCAAGCCCTTATAACCCATTTCGAAAGTGCTTACTGATTCGGGCTTAAACTCCTGGTATTTGTAGGCATCCCCTACAACAGCGTTATCATAATAAAAAGTTGGTTTAGAAGAAAAACCATAGTACTGATCAAAGAATTTATTTCCTCCCACCAGCTTTACATTACCTCCTACATCCAGCCTAATCCATTGCTGTTGCGTACTTGGGAAACGGTAAGCCGTTTGATAACTCATACGGATATTATTATTTTCAGCTACTTTAATAAGCGCCGTAAACCTTGGTGTAAACCTGCCGGAGAAATTTTGATTTTTATCGTAGCGGCCGCTTGCTGTTAACTTCAAAACATCGTTGAACAATTTTCTAGTGGCCTGCACATACATACCAAACTCATTGATACCAATGGTGCCTGCGGAATCTGCAAACAAAGTTCCCTGGCTATTCAACACATATCTTTTATAATTACCGCCAATTAAAATGTCAGCAACTTTTGATGTATAATCACTCAGATTGTATTGACCCTCTACCTGGTATAAATTTGTTTTATCTACAAACAAACCGCCCCCTCTACTTATGGGAATAGCTCTTAAAGAATCAAATGATTTTTTAAACTGATAAGAGCCCGGAGCAAATCGTCCAACATCTGCTAATTTCCTGGCGGCAGCATGAGCATCAAAATCGGTCATACCATTTAATCTTCCACCAAGGTAGGTTTGAGCATAAGTAGAATACCAACCTGTTGATCCACCACTTGGTTTCATTACTTCATTCAATAATCTCGTGGTAACCGTTGCGTTAAAACTTTCTCCTGCATTTTCCTGTGTGGTATAAGCTCTCAGCAACCAGTTTTTACTGTTAAATTCTAATTTATACTGCCCCATCTTCAGGTTTCTCAAATTATAGCGATCACTACCAGTATAAGTTGTTGTACCATTGCCCCAATAACCGGATAATGATGCTTCCACACCAGAAGATATTTTATAGTGTAAAGCACCAGACAATTTTAAATTCATTGTATTAGGACTTACAATATCCGATTCATCGTACCCGGTACGTGATACATTGATAGGCCTGCCTGAGTTCAGTGTATCAATAAAATTCTTTAAAAATGGTGCAGCAGAAGAACCAATTGTATTTAATACTGCAGAACGGATATCTACAGTTGTTTCATCACCATACACATTCACACCATCATAATTTGGATCTGTAGCCCTGTCTCCATTGATCAATGCGCCAGCTTTACGATCATAATTTCTTTTATCATAGCCTAACCAATCCTTGGCCCTGATCACTTCCACACCAAACTTAAAAGCAAACTTATCATTCACTTTATGAGCAAAACGTAAAGCTGTATTTACATAATTAGATGCCTGGCGGAAACGATGACCGGCGTTCATGAATCCTTCTTTTACCTGGACAGAAAGCCCCTGGTATTTAAAAGGATTTTTACTGTTGATTAAAATAGTTCCGTTCATACCACCTGGACCATACAATGCAGATGATGCACCCGGCAGCAATTCAATATTATCAACATCCAATTCATTGATACCAATAAACCCGCCCACAGAAAAATTAAGCCCTGGCGCCTGGTTATCCATCCCATCCACAATCTGATTTACCCTGGCGTTACCGCTACCACTAAAGCCCCTGGTGGTAGGTGTTTTAAAAGTGAGGGACGATGTTACCATATCTACGCCCTTTAAATTTCCGATAATGTCATAATAAGAAGACGCAGGAGCGTTTCTAATGGCAGCAGTACTGATACGCTCAATAGAAACCGGTGATTCCAATATTTTTTGTGAAGTACGGGTAGCTGATACAACCACCTCCTGGCCAAGTTTATTGCTAGCCACAAAATTTACTTCCACTTTAGTCGCAGCATCTGAAACTGTTATTTCCTGCATTTCAAAACCAACCGAAGTAAAAATTAAGGTTACCGGTAGTTTAGAAACACTAAGACTGAAATTTCCTTTATCATCAGTGTAAGTTCCACCCTGTGCACCTTTTATTGCCACAGAAACAGCGGACACACCATCTTTTGTAACGCTATTTTGTACCTTCCCAGAAACAGTTGTTTGTGCAAGAGCTGCAAGGGTAATAAAATTGGTTAGCAATAAAGCCAGTAAATAGCTCTTAGTTTTTCTCATATAGCAAGATTTATATTAGACTTTAATTTTACGGCAAAATAAGCATTCCTGCAAGTTTGCCAAAAGTTTATTGAAAATAAAATAACAACATATCCCAACCGCATATTGGCGAATCAAATAACTGCTTTAATTTAGCCTCATGAGTCAATTTCAATTTCCCCGTCAAACAAAATTTTACAGTGGTAAAGTAAGAGATGTTTACACCATCGCAGATCAATGGCTGGTAATGATAGCAAGTAACCGCATATCAGCTTTTGATGTAATACTTCCAAAGCCTATTCCCTATAAAGGACAAGTATTAAATCAAATAGCTGCATACATGCTGAATGCTACAAAAGACATTTGTCCTAATTGGTTGCTTAGTACACCAACACCTAACAGTGCCATTGGAAAAAGATGTGAACCATTTAAAGTGGAGATGGTAATTAGGGGAAATCTTACAGGTCATGCATGGCGTACTTACAGCAGCGGAAAAAGAATATTGTGTGGCGTACCGCTTGAAGAAGGCATGAAAGAAAACGATTTTTTTAAGACGCCCATTATTACTCCTACTACCAAAGCATCTGTAGGTCACGATGAAGATATCAGCAAAGAAGATATCATTAAAAGACAAATTGTAAGCGCTGAAGATTTTGCAATACTGGAAAAATATACCCATGCTTTGTTTCAAAGAGGAAGAGAACTGGCAGCAAAGCAAGGATTGATTTT
>CAZDHQ010000188.1:5139-7455 GCA_964505135.1 uncultured Ferruginibacter sp. | reverse complement strand
AGCGGATTGCAACATTTAAAAAATTAGCACATTAGCACATCAGCTAATTAGCATATTGCAAGGTTATGACTTTAGAGATTTTAACACCAGAACGTAAAATTTTTAGCGGCGAAGTTTACGGCGTACAGCTTCCGGGCATCAGCGGTTTGTTTGAGATATTAGACAAACATGCTCCCCTTGTAAGTGCATTAAAAGCGGGTAAGCTAAAAATTTTAAAGGATAAAACTACCACTGCTTCTTACAGTATCCAGAGCGGTTTTGCAGAAGTGATCAATAACAAAACTACCGTACTGGTAGAAGGAGCTGAAGAGTTATAGTTTTTTACAATTAACTGTTTATAGTCCCCTGGCCTTTGCCGGGGGATTTTTTTTGTTCCACGCAACCGATTTTTACCTATTGCTGTCATTGATATCAAATCATAGTAATTATGAAAATAAGGTATAGCCATTTTTTGTTTTTGTTCGCTCTTCTTACACTGGTTAGTTGTAAGAAAACTAAAATGATCCTGGATGCTAACAATGAATTGCAGCTTAAACTGAACGATTGCGGTGGTTCAAAAAATTCAACTAACAAGGAAACCAACGGTGCCATTTGTTTTACAAAGCTTGTAGCTGAAAGCCGCTGCCCAACAGGTATGGAGTGCATTTGGCAAGGTTATGCAGCTTGTGAATTTTTTATCAATATCGATGGAATAAAGAAGCAGTTCACACTATCTACTTTAAAAAACAGCGCAGTTCCCTGGAGCAATGAAACCGTCATCAATGGAATAAAAATATCGTTGGTTGATGTATTACCCTATCCGGATTTCTCAAAGCCGCAGCCAACAGAACCCTACAAAGCAATATTAAAAATTGAGCAATAGATAACCCGGGATTTATATTGGCAGAGGCACAGGTAACTGTGCCTTTTTTGTTAATACTGATAAATACTGTTTTAGGGGTATTGCACAAAGCGTCCCTTCATTGTATCTTTCTCTGAATTTACTATCAAAGTTTTCGTTGCTTATTTCTACCACAGGCTAGCATAACATTAAATAAGTAAACATGAAAAAAACTAACAGTAGCTTGTTACAGCGCTATCTCCACATCATGCAGGCAGCCAATAAAACCAATGACGGCAACCGCTGTATGATTGCTCCTCATCCTGATTTAAAAAAGAAATTAAAAGAGGAACTGAAAAGTTTAAAACGTGATCTTGGTTCATCTGTATTAAGTAATTTGATAAAGCCATTGGCCAAAACAAAACTCGGCTTCAATGATGGTTTACTAAGACCGGGGAACTCTTTCCCATTAGGCATGTCCTCGAGAGCAGTGAAGAAAGAAGCAGCGGCAAGAGCGCCCTTGCAGGGGGATGTGAGAGTACTGGTGGTATTGGTTGATTTTTCAGATAAACCATTATCCCTTTCAAAAAAGCATTACCAGGATTTGTTTTTTTCGGAAAGCGTGGTGCCTACTGGCAGTGTGAGAGAATATTATAAAGAAGTGACCAACGACAAAATAAAAATTACGGGGGAAGTGGTTGGCCCATACAAATTACCCAAAACAATAGCTTCCTATGCACACGGTGAGAGCGGCATGGGTGAAGCCTTTCCCAATGCACGTACCATGGCATCAGATGCAGTAAAAGCGGCCAATGCTGCTGTTGATTTTTCAAAATACGATAATGATCATGATGGATATGTGGATGCGTTTGTAGTGATCCACGCTGGCAGTGGTGCAGAAGAAACAGGAAAGGAAACTGATATCTGGAGCCATAAATGGTTGCTGCCGCAGGAGTATAATGCAGATGGTACACATGTGTATGCCTACCTCACTGTGCCTGAAGATTGTAAGTTGGGTGTATGTGCACACGAGCTCGGTCACCTGCTGTTTGGCTTCCCTGATTTATATGATGATGATTATACCAGTGAAGGCATCGGCAATTGGTGCCTGATGGCCGGAGGCAGCTGGAACAATGCTGGTGATACACCGGCTCACCCCTGCGCCTGGTGCAAGATGCAGCAGAATTGGGTAGACACGGTTGTGCTAAGCAGTAATAAAAAAGCAGTATCTATTCCTGATGTAAAAGACAGCAGAACCATTTATCGCCTTTGGAAAAACGGATCAAGCGGCAATGAATATTTTTTAGCAGAAAACAGGAACCGCCGTCAGTTTGATCAATATCTTCCTGGTGATGGGATGCTCATCTACCATATAGATGATGCTATTGACAGTAACAGCAATGAGCAGCATTATAAAGTGGCGCTGCTGCAGGCTGATGGCAAGAAACAACTGGAAACTGGCGCCAACAGCGGTGATGACAGCGATCCATGGCCGG
>CAZDHQ010000188.1:0-5129 GCA_964505135.1 uncultured Ferruginibacter sp. | reverse complement strand
AAGCGTTTACTGGTACCAGTAAGCCCAACTCAAAATCTTACGGCAACATTAAAACAGATGTAGCGATAAAGAATATCAAAATGAAATCGGGTATAATTACTGCTGATCTATTTGTAAAGCCAGGAGCGGCTACAGCGCCTGTTAAATCTTCGGGCAAACGGAACATGGGCTGAGTTTGAACCATTAATTTTGTGCCATGCAAATGATACCCAATGCTGCAATCATTAATGGAACGGTAACAGGTATTGAGCCTTTTCCGAAGCAGGAAGGTTTTTTGCTCCTCACCATTCTCGTCAGCAACGCAGAAGAAAAACCGGGCATGCGGTTTTTAGGTGAAGACCTGGCTGATAAAGTAATTGTAGTACTAATTAGTGATGCCGAAGTAAAGGCTGCCTGCATTGAGGTGCAACAAAGGGTAAACGGCATCATCAAAAAAGTAAGCCCTGTTTTATGGCGTGCAGTAGAAACGTCTTTTCAAACAAACAATATTGATAACTCCCGTTCAATAAAGTCAGGTAAAAAAGATCATCATTGATCTGTTTGCTGGCTTAGCTGAACATAGCTCCATGCAAAAAAAGGAATTAAAATAAATGTGGGAACTGCCCACCATTTGCCCAATGTAAATAATGCAATCAAAGCAATTAACAAAAGATAGAGTGGATAGACTATCAGTAATGCGCCGACAATAACGGAATCATAATGACCTAGCAGAACTGCTTTTTTTTGTACTATTTTTTGTAATAGTAAGTACAGCGGCAGGTGAACAATACAGCCTATAATTGCGGGTATTGTCAATAATACTTTTTTTATAGGTCTAACAGGCTTTGTAAAAACTTTGGCTAGTCGTTGTTTATCGCTGCTGTCAATTTCATACACTATTTTTTTTAGTTGCACTTCTATTGCAGCGGTGAGTTCATTCAATACTTTCCCGGTTTCTTCAATATGGCTGTTAATATCTTGCCTGCTGATTGGTTCACCTATATTGATATGAACATTCTTTCCAAAAAGTCTAAAGCTGCTGTAGTTTAGACCGATGGGCAATACTGTTACTGGTATATTCTGTTGCCATGCAGCAGCAGCCATTCTTGCAGTCCCTTTTCTGAGGGGACGAAGATGCCATTCATTTTCACAAAATGCCTCTGTAAAAATTAATACAATCCCATTTTTTTTGAAGATGTCAATGCATTCATCAAATGTATCGTAGTTACGGTGCAGGTGTTCTTTACCTTCTCTTTCCCTGTATACCGGTAAGATGTTGAGTAATCGTAAAACTTTTGCAATGAGTGGGTTTGAAAATGCATCACCTCTTGCCAATGAAACAATTGGCTGATCAAACAGGGTATCTAAAATAATGGCATCTAAAAATGAATTGGGATGGTTAACCGCAAGCAGTAATGGACCCTGGCTGGAAAGCAGGTGTTGATTGATGATGACAATATCCCGGCAATACAGTTTTATTGCCAGCCTGGCATATGGTTTAATTAAAGTATAAAGCAATCAGTAGGTTTTTTATAATGGATTTACTCGCAGCTAAATGTACAAAGATTTTTAGTGAAGTTTGTTTAGTGTAAAACAGAGTTAATAGGAAAACAGCTTATCAGTTCAATTGCGGATCAATCGGAAAATTGATCATCATTTCATAGCCGCCGCCTAAATGTTTCAGGCTGTCTTTCCATATTTCTCCCGGATCTTTATGAAATACCAGTTTTCGTGTAGCCGATACGGTAAGCCAGCTTTTTTCCTTTAGTTCATCGGTTAACTGCCCGCTGCCCCATCCACTGTAGCCAATGAAGAAGCGTATTTTATTGAAATCAATTTCTTTATTTCTCAATAGCTCTGCCACTACATTAAAATCGCCGCCCCAGTAAACACCGTTCATTACCTGCGTGCCACCCGGCACTTTCTCCGGATATTGATGTAAAAAATGAATGGTATCCATCTGCACCGGTCCGCCATAATACACTGGAATTTTGTACCCATCAAAACCATCCATTAGTTCATCCAGTGTTTGTTCAAACTGTTTGTTTACTACAAAGCCAAAGCTGCCTTCATCCTGGTGTTCGCATAAAAAAATCACCGTCCTCATAAAATTGGGATCTTTCAGAAAGGGATCTGCGATTAATAATATGCCAGGCTCTGGAGAAACCATATCCTAAAGTAATTGATTTATTTGTTTCCTGTATATTGTGTTCCTGAAATTTTATGCCGGTGGTGGTAAACCTTCGTTAAATTTAGCTTTACTGCTTACCGCTATTTTTAAAAATTGCTTGCTGTGTTATTTTTGTACGAATGAAGAAAATTTTCCCTATCATCACCATACTGATTTTTCTTTCACTACTGGGGCTCATCTTTTTCCAGGTGCTTTGGCTAAAAGGTGCTTTGGAATCCCAGGAGCAAAAGTTCAATGAGCATTTGGTATTGGCTACCTACCAGGTTTCTCAAGACCTTGTGCAGGAGAAGGGAAATTTGATGCCCATGCTAAAGGGCAACCAGTCTATTTTCCCCAGTGAAAGACTGCAACTGGAATTTTTTGCGCCGACTGTTGCACAAAAATTTACAAAGGATGAAATCAAGCTGATCATCCGAAAAGCTTTCGATAAACAGAGCCTGCAAAAAGTGCCTTTCGAATTTTCTATAAGTCCAAGTTCATTAATTGGTGAGGAACTGGTATCAGAGAATTTTTACAAACTGCAGCCGGATACCATCAATAATATCAAACAGGCGATCTTTCTAGAATCTCCAACTGGCAGCAACTCAGAAGGTATTTCACCGCAGGAAATACTAACCATATTGATTCCGCATGTAAAAAGCTTTATCTGGGGTTCGATGACATGGTTAATTGTAGGTGCAGTCTTATTTACCATCATCATCATGTGTGCATTCTTTTTAACGGTGAGGGCTTTGTTAAAACAAAAGAAATTGAGTGAGATCAAATCTGATTTCATCAATAACATGACGCATGAGTTTAAAACACCATTGGCTACTATTTCATTGGCAGTAGACGCATTGAAAAATGAAAAGGTATTAGCCAGTAAAGAGAAGTTAGGTTATTTCACCGGCATCATTAAAGAAGAAAACAAGCGAATGAACAAGCAGGTGGAAACCATACTGCAGGCGGCTTTACTGGATAAACAGGAAGTACAGTTGAACCTGAAAAAAATGCATGCACATGAACTCATTCATAGTGCATTGAATAATATCCAACTGCAGGTGGAAGAAAAGGGTGGTAAACTCAATGTACACCTGGATGCAGCCAAAGATTTGGTAATGGCAGATGAAGTACATTTCACCAACCTGATCAATAACCTGCTGGATAATGCAGTAAAATATTCAAAAGATAATTTGCAGATTAATTTGTCAACACAAAGTACCGGCAGGGAGTTGAAGATAAAAATTGAAGACAATGGGATCGGCATGAACAAAGAAACACTCAGCCGGATATTTGAAAAATTCTATCGTGCCCATACCGGCAATTTGCACAATGTAAAAGGCTTTGGACTAGGCCTGAGTTATGTAAAAACTATGGTAGATGCACATGGTGGAACCATCAGAGCGGAGAGTGTTGTGGGAAGGGGAAGTACATTCACTTTATCATTCCCACTTACAAAGTAGTTTTTCTCATGCTAACAGGTATCACCAATTTTAAGCCGCTCCATTCTTCACTAACCGCACAAACTTTTACATCTATTAATTGATTTGCCAAAGCAAAATTGCGTATATCGGTTTCCGTTATATCTGTTGCAATACCGCTGCTCTTTTTATACCAGGATACCCAAATGCTAACTGTAGGTTTTAAATACGGCAAAAGTTTCATCATCTCTTTTTCAAATACTGCCTTATTCTTTGCAAACAAATGAATGAAATCAGCAGGTTCTTTTGCTTTACATAATTGCCCGCTCACCTCTTCTCCCAACCATTGTACATACTCCGCAGGAGCATGAATAAGCTTCAATTTGTCCGTTGGCTTTATGCCTAATTTTTTAATTAACGGTGTGCCTGAATAACCTGCGTTCATTTTTTGTCAGTTTATGTAATCCACAGTCTATCCACCACTATTCACATCTATCCACATTCTTATGCAGGTGGTTTTATCAGCTTTTTGGCTTAAAGGCATACTGATACTGTATATAACCTTGTGGATAAAGATTTTTTTTCAATATTTAGTTGAAAAGTGGGAAAAAGTGTTATTTTGTGTCAATTAATGTGATTTTAGCTAAAGTTTCATAAATGATTGGTTTTCTCGGGGAATATGAGGTTACGCTGGACGCCAAGGGGCGGTTTCTTCTACCGGCTGCCTTAAAAAAGCAACTGGAGGGAGAAACGGCCAACCAATTTATAGTGAACCGTGGCATTGAGCAGTGCCTCACATTATACCCATTGCAAACCTGGGAACCGTTGTTTGTTGAACTCAGCAAACTGAATGATTTTGATCCACAAGTTAGACAATTTCGCCGCTCTTTTTTAAACGGCGCTACACAGGTGGAACTGGATACTGCGGGTAGGTTATTGTTGCCAAAACCACTGATGGAATATGCCGGGTTAGAAAAAGATGTGCAGTTGGTTTCGGCAATCAACAAAATTGAAATTTGGGACAGTAGTAAGTATAAACAGCTCTTTGAATCCGTTTCACCGGAAGGTTATAGCCAGTTGGCTGATGCTGTGATGAATAAAAAGGCAGTTGGATGAATTGTTTAATTGTTAAAAGGTTGATATGAGCAGCGAAGGTTCAAATAGAAAATCAACAATTCAACAATCGGGCAATGCATCATCCAATTATCATGTACCTGTGTTGCTGCATGAAACCATTGATGGATTAAATATTCAGCCCTCTGGTACTTATGTAGATTGCACATTTGGCGGCGGTGGTCATTCAAAAGCTATATTAGAGAAATTGAATGAGCACGGCAGGCTGGTGGCATTTGACCAGGATGCTGATGCAAAAAAGAATTTGCCGGAAGATGACAGGGTAATTTTTATTCCCCAAAACTTCAGGCACCTGCAGCGCTTTTTAAGGTTACACAAGATCACCGCTGTAGATGGTATTATGGCTGATTTGGGTGTATCCAGCCACCAGTTTGATGAAGCAGAGAGGGGTTTTTCCATTCGTTTTGATGCAGCGCTTGATATGA
>CAZDHQ010000187.1:0-7484 GCA_964505135.1 uncultured Ferruginibacter sp. | reverse complement strand
AAGTAATTAGGCAAATTGATATCTATAAGTTTATTATAAATGGTGATCAAAGTGATAATATCGGATTAAAGGATAATGATGTAATTAAAATACCAGTTTATAATAACCGTATTACAATTGAGGGCGAAGTAAAAAGACCAGGCATTTTTGAGATCAGGAGCAATGAAACATTTGCAGATGCTTTATCCTTCTCATCAGGCTTTAGCGATATTGCGTATACCGCCTCCGTAAATGTGATTCAAAAAACGAATAAAGAGTACAAGGTAAAAGATCTTACCCAGCAGGAGTTTTCCTCTTATCAACCTTTACCAGGAGATGTTTTTAAAGTGTCAAAAATTTTAGACCGGTATAGTAACCGGGTAAAAATACAAGGTGCCGTTTTCAGGCCGGATATCTACTCTTTTACTGAAGGTATGCGAATCAAAGACTTAATAGCAAAGGCGGATGGATTAAAGGAAGACGCTTATTCTAAAAGAGCAGTTATTTTAAGACATAATCCAAATCTCACTACTGAGATCGTGGATGTAAACGTAGACCAGGCAATGGCAGGCGGGGCTGATCAAAACGTATTATTACAAAAAGAAGATGAAGTAACCATCTTTTCCATCGCTGAGTTTAAAGAAGAGTATACCTTAACTATCAATGGTGAGATAAAAAAGCCAGGAGTTTATTCTTATCATCAAAATTTGACGCTAAATGATTTGTTAGTGCAGGCCGGTGGACTGCTGAATTCAGCTTCCAATAAAGTGGAAGTAGCAAGAATGATAAAATCAGCCAATATTGATAGCAGCAAGATTAAACTTTTTGATATAATAATTGATCCCTCATCAAATGAGCAGGCGAAAAATTTTCAACTGGAACCATTTGATATTGTAAATGTGAGAAAACTCCCGGTATATAATAAACCCCAGGAAGTTATTGTAACCGGCGCAGTGGTTTATTCAGGAAATTTTGCAATTTCAAAAAATGAAAAAGTACTGGATGTGATAAACAGGGCTGGAGGATTAAGCCCGGAAGCAGATGTAAAAGGAGTAAAAATTAAAAGGCCAATTCAGCAAAAGCAAATTGAGGCTTTGGAAGATGTTAATATTAACCTTGGTAAGGCTGACAGCAACCAAACCAACAGCCTGGTGAAAAAGCTAAAAGAAGATATTAGATATGCTGTAATTCCAATTGATTGGGAAAAAATTGTAAACAACCCAAATGATTATTCAAATATTACGCTGCTTCCCGGCGATCTTATTGATGTTGCCATGCGTAACGAAAATGTAAAAGTTACCGGCAACGTATTGCTGACATCAGAAATTCCTTATGTGGCTGGCAAAGGGTTTAACTACTATGTGGGTGCCGTGGGTGGCATAGACAGCAAAGGATGGAAAAAAAAGGCATACATTATTTATCCAAATGGAAGAGCCGCGGTTACAGGGCACTTCCTGTTTTTAAAGTTCTACCCAAAAGTTATCCCAGGTTCTCAGATTGTAATTCCTGAAAAGCCCCCTACTAATAAACTAAGTGTTGGTGAAATTGGAAGTATTGCCAGCGTGTTAGCAGGTATGACGGGGCTAATTATTGCTATCTTTAAATAAATTGTGAGGCTTTATCAAAGCTTAATAAAAAATGAACGAAACGATTCCTAATAATAGGTTCACTTTTAAAGACTTTCTGCTGGCGATTAAAGAGTGGAGCACTTACCTTTTATCTAAATGGCTTATTATTCTTGTTGTAGGATTAGCTGGAGGAGCATTGGGCATTATATTCTCTTTAATGCAAAAACCAGATTATACAGCCAACCTCTCGTTTGCTTTAGAAGATCAGCCCAAATCATCAGCATTAAGTGGTGCACTAGGGCTGGCCAGCCAATTTGGATTTGATTTTGGTGGAGGTGGTGGAAGCTTGTTTGCCAGCTCAAACTTGATCGAGTTGTTTAAATCAAGAAACATCATTGAGCAAACATTATTATCTCCGGTAACAATTGATAACAGCACCACCTCTTATGCAGAGCTATTCATTGATAATGCCGGCTGGAGACAAAAGTGGAATCAAAAGGCAGAACTGAAAACATTGCATTTTTTACCAGGCTCCGATAGAACAAAGTTTAACCGTACACAGGATAGCATTATGGGGGCTATTTTTTTAATCATTACCACCAATAACCTAAAAGTTTTTCAGAAAGATAAAAAGGTAGATATCATTACCATCGAATTCCATTCCTCCAATGAGCTTTTTGCAAAGATTTTTACAGAAGCACTGGTTAAACAAGTTTCAGACTTTTACATCTCCACCAAGAGTAAAAAGGCAAAGATCAATATGGATATCCTGGAAAGGCAAACGGATTCTGTAAGAAAAGAATTGAATGGGGCAATAACGGGTACGGCTGTAGCTAATGATAATACATTTGGCCTAAACCCTGCGTTAAACGTACAAAAAGTTCCTTCTACTAAAAGGCAAATTGATATGCAAACCAACCTGGCTATCTTATCAGAATTGGTAAAGCAAACCGAAGTAGCCAGAGTAGCATTAAGAAATGAAACGCCATTAATACAGGTTATCGACCGGCCTATACTTCCGCTTAAAAAAGACAAGCTTGGAAAGTTAATGGGTATCATTATCGGAGGTTTTTTGAGTGGAGTATTTATTGTGATGCTGTTAATTGTAAGAAGAATTTTTAGAAATCTTTTATCGGAAGCAAATAGTTAACTAAAGTCTTGCCAGCTTAGCACTCGATCAACTTACCAATTTGCGCCAATAATTTTTTAAGTTCCATAATAAATAAGAAAATGCTCACCGACTATATAAAAAAATTCCTTAGGAAAAAATCAGTAGCTGGCACACAGAATGAAGCAAACCGGCTAAAATGGCTGGAATCAACATTAAAAAAAATACCAGAAGGCAGCCGAATTTTGGATGCAGGAGCAGGCGAACTTGATAAGAAAAGATTTTGTGGTCATCTGAATTATGTATCTCAGGATTTTGGCCAATATGATGGCTCTGGAGATAGTAAAGGTATACAAACAAAAACCTGGGACAATTCTAAACT
Source organism: uncultured Ferruginibacter sp. (assembly GCA_964505135.1). Taxonomy (GTDB): domain Bacteria; phylum Bacteroidota; class Bacteroidia; order Chitinophagales; family Chitinophagaceae; genus Ferruginibacter. The sequence continues at coordinate 4,447 of CAZDHQ010000187.1, read as the reverse complement.
AGATATTGTAAGTGACATCACATCCATTCCCGAACCAGATCATTCTTTTGATGCCATTATGTGTATCGAGGTATTTGAACACATACCGGATCCTATATCCGCCATTAAAGAATTTTCCAGGCTGCTAAAACCAGGTGGCAAACTTGTGATCACTGCACCGTTTTGCAGCATGACGCATTTTGCCCCCTATCATTTTGCCAGTGGCTTTAATAGCTACTTTTACCAAAAGCATCTTACCGACCATGGTTTTGACATACTTGAGATAGACAGGAATGGAAATTTTTTTGAGTATGTAGCACAAGAGTTGCTGCGGGTGCCTTACTGTGCTGAAAAATATAGTAATACCAAAATATCACTGCTTGATAAGGTATTTATTACAAAAACTGTTTTTCTTCTTTCCAAATTATCTAAAAAAGACAGTTCATCAAACGAGTTAATGAACTTTGGGTTGCACGTACTTGCTCAAAAAAAATAATCCGCTAAATCAGAATGAATATCATTGTGCGCAAAAGAAAAATAGGATATGCGAATCAATAAAACAGATGTACTTTGGAATTACGCTGCCACTGTTTTAAGAATAGCTTCCTATGCACTGCTGCTGCCATTTATCCTGAGAACTATGCCTTCGGAAATGGTGGGCATTTGGTCTGTATTTATGGCCATCAATTCATTTGCCATGTTGCTGGATATGGGGTTTACACCTTCCTTTACCCGCAATATCACTTATATTTTTAGTGGAATAAAAAACCTAAAGACCTCGGGGCTGGATACAGCTGTAAACGAAGACAAAACGATTGATTATGGATTGCTGAAAGGAGTAATTATAGCCATGCGCTGGTTTTACCTGAGAATGGCCTTGCTTTTATTACTATTGCTTGCAAGCTTTGGCACCTACTATATTTACTCTGTTTTAAAAACCTATAAAGGAGATCAAACAGAAATTTATATCTCCTGGTTTGTATTATGCCTCATTTGCACTTATAATATATATACCCAGTATCTTGACTGTGCGCTGCAGGGAAGAGGGCTTGTTAAAAGATCAAAACAGATCATCATTATTGGCCAATCCGTTTACATACTTATTGCAGCAGTTTTTATAATGGCAAACTATGGTTTGCTGGCGATTGTATCCGCACAGGCTGTATCTGTATTTATCATCAGGTGGCTTACCAGCAGTTCTTTTTTCACCAGTGATCTAAAAAAATATTTGGCAACTGCAGTTGCCCGGAATAAAAAGGAAGTGTTGACGGCCATTTATCCAAACGCAATCAAAGTAGGACTCACCTGGATTGGCGCTTTTGTTACTCAAAGATCAGCGGTGTTAATCGGTTCACTTTTTTTATCACTGGAGGATATTGCATCATACGGAATTACTATCCAGTTGGTTTCCATGATTGCTAATTTTTCAACTGTATACTTACTTACATTTACTCCTAAACTTGTACACTTGAGAGTGCTGCAAGACAAAGAATCAATCAAGAAAGTTTATCTGAAAGGACAATTGGTAATTATACTTACCTACCTGGCAGGCGGCTTATCGCTGCTTTTTCTCGGAACGTGGGTGCTTGACTTAATTGGAAGTAAAACACAGTTAATGTCTTCCATTTTAATTTTTATTACACTTATTATTTCTTTTCTTGAGAGCAACCACGGCATAGCTGCACAGGTGCTATTAACAAATAATGAGGTTCCATTTTTTAAAGCTTCTTTAATTGCTGCGGCCACCACCGTTATTTTGTTAATATCCTTTCTTTACTTTGCACATTGGGGTTTATGGGCATTGGTATTGGCTCCCGGGATTGCGCAATTATACAATAACTGGAAATGGCCTTATGAAATCTACACACAATTTAACATTACCAGGAATGATATACTTACACTATTAAAGCCTAAGTTTTTTTAAACAATTTTGTGCAGCATGATCTATATTCCTTTTCTATATTTTTTAAGCTTACTGGTTTTTAATTCTATCAGAACAAAGGAATTTAACCTGGGTAGTTTTCTTATTCTTATATATTGTATCTCTGCACTGTTATCAATTGTTTTATACAATGTTGAATTTCTTCAATATAAAAATTACCAGATTAAGCTCTCTGCCTGTCTCTTTTATTGCGGTATACTTACTATCTTTTTTTTACCCTTTTTATCAGGTAGCCAAAGCCGGCATTATAAAATACTATTGCCCGACAGAAAACTGTTTTTCACCGTTTCTACTTTTTTGATTGCGATAAATTTAATGGCCATATTGCTTTTAACAAAAGCTATCCTGTTTGTACTTGATCAAAATCCAAAAGACCTTAGAGAAACAGGCATCTTCCAGCTATACAACATGAATATTCTTGAAAATCTTGGTATGTGGTTGCTTGGTCATTTTTCCGATTTGTATGTGTTGTTACTGGTGTTCTTTTTCTATTCCCGAACCTATTTAAAAAATCATCTCCTGTTTGATATTTTATTGCTGGTAGCTTCTATGAGTACTATAGTAAATGGGTTAATGTCTGGAGGCAGAACGCAAATTATCTACTGGTTATTGGTTTTTATATCCTGCTTTATTTATTTTAAAGGAGATATGCCTAAACACACCAGGAGAAAAATTTTTATCTTTTCCTCTGTGTTCTTTTCACTGCTGCTCACCTATATTATTTCAGTTACGGTATTTAGGTTTTCTGGCTCTTTCAGTGGCGCTACTGATTATGATGAAGTTTTTAGTCTATTGGATTATTCGGGACAGATCTTTTTAAACTTCAATAACTTTTTTATCAATTTTGAACACAAGGGGTATACTATTGCACGTATTTTCCCATTTATATACGACTGGACACATGTAACAAATTTTGATTTGGCCGTTTACAAAAAATCGATCCAGATGGATATTGGCGTATTTTCTACATTCCTGGGCGATTGGTTTATTGATATAGGTATTACAGGTATTTTACTATACACGCTGTTTTATTCCGCGGTGGCCTTTTTTACGCAACGCAGTTTTATTACCGGCACCAAAAAATTTCAGCAGGTACTATTACTGTTCATGCTCTATCAATTGCCGCTTAACGGGCTTTTTTATTACAGCCTGTATAACAAAACGGCAATAATAGCCGTTTACGGCATTATTATAATTTCACTCCTGTTTAGATTCTCAGAAAAAAGTGCAATTGAAGTGGCAAACCAACATGCAAAAATTGTTTAATTGATGAACAATATGCTTACATCAGTTATAATAGTAAACTACCAAACAAAGGAACTTACAGCCGATTGTGTAAGTTCTATATTTAGGCAGTTCACACCGGGCAGTTTTGAAGTGTTGGTAGTAGACAATAATTCATGTGATGGCAGTGTTGAATACCTTCAACAAAGGTTTCCTAACATCCAGGTATTTGCCAATACTAAAAATGTGGGGTTTGGCGCAGCAAATAATTATGCAGCAAAAAAAGCGAAAGGCGATTTTATATTACTGCTAAATTCTGATACAATAGTAACCAATAATGTATTGGAAAAATACCTTAGTTTTTTTAACAATAACAAGGATTTACCAATAAGTTGCCTGGGTAGTTTTATGGTAGACCAGGATGCCGCGGTGGTCCATTCATTTGGATCTTTTCCATGGCCATTAAATAAAATGGTTATTAATAAACAACCGCCAGCAGATATTATGAGCCGTGTGAATTTGAAAGAACAATATTGCACTGCTGTAGACATCGTAGTGGGAGCTAACTTATTTGTAGAAAAAAAAACTTATGATGAGTATAAAGGATTTGACGAACAAATTTTTTTGTATGAAGAAGAATTGGAATTGCAGTTCAGGATGCGTAAAAATGGGCTTGTTTCTTTTATGATTAATGAGCAAGGGATTATTCACCTGGAGGGCAAATCATCTGGCAGCTGGTTTAAAAGAAAATGTAGTTTTATAAGTCTTTGTTATATATACAAAAAGCATTTGCCTGCTTGGCTTTACTATACAGTAAGAGTGAAGTCTTTTATTTATGCTATCCTGTTTTTTAAGAATCCCAAAACAACCTTTGCAGAAAAGATTAATTACTTAAAGCTTAGTGTTACAAGAAATTTGATATATTAATTTGACTGACTGCTTCATCTACATTTTAAAATGATATTAAAAAAAATATTTCGGCTATACTTATACGGCTTTCGAAAAGTGCTGTACCACATATTATCATTTACCCACACAAAAAAAATAAATGCAGACTACAACCAGGAAATAGATGTAATAATTCTTTCTGTTGAAAAAGACCTTGCTGTATTACCAGTTACTTTAGAAGGCGTGAGGAACAATGTGTGCCACAGAATAAAAGACATTTACCTGGTATCACCTGATAGCCAACCTATCAAAACATTCGCTGAGAAAAATCATCTAAAATTTGTAAATGAAGAAAGCGTTTTTGGATATAAACCTGCTGCCATCAATTTTACAATTTATACGGGGTTGGACAGG
>CAZDHQ010000186.1:0-7495 GCA_964505135.1 uncultured Ferruginibacter sp. | reverse complement strand
TAGGCTTTGTAATAACCAATGATCAGGGAAAAGCAATTTTAAATGTAAAAACTGATGATTTATTAAAAAGTAAAGATGGTAAACTTCAATTCAAAGCATCCTTTGCAGGCAATAAACAAATGGAAGCAGCTGATGCCGAAGTAACAATTAAAAGAGCATGGCTCGAGATCAACCCAGTGAAAGAAGATTCTGTGTTAACTGTAAAAGCAAAACTGGTTTCTCCCGGCGCTGATTCATCAGTAAAAGATGTTACAATCGGTATCTACGTAAAAAGAAGTTTTAACCCACTCAAAATAGGAGAAGGCACCACAGATGGATCTGGTGAAGTAAGTGTGGAAATACCCGGCGGTTTGCCCGGTGATGAAAAAGGAAACATCACATTGCTGGCAAAGCTGGATGAAAATGAAACTTTCGGTAACCTTGAGGCTGCTTCTGTACAAAAATGGGGCACAGCTCTTGCGTTAAAAAATACTGAACAAACAAGAGCCTTGTGGAGTTCTCATCCACCATTGTGGATGTTGATAACATTTATTATCTTGATGGGTATTGTGTGGGGCCATTACCTGGTGATTGTGATCCAGCTAATCAGGTTAAGAAAAGAGGAACCTGCCGTGTAATAAAAAATTGTATAAACCATTCTTTAATAAAAAAACAAAAAATGAAAAGGAAAGTATCACTCATTGTTGCAGCACTAACTGTAATGGTTATGTTCGCATTCGTTCCTAAGACAGCAAACCAGACCCCATGGGCTGTTCCAGATGCTGCCAAAAACAAAGCTAATCCGTTAAAAGGTGATGCAGGTTCAGTAGCAACCGGTAAAGAATTGTACAACCAACATTGTAAATCCTGCCATGGAACAAAAGGAAAAGGAGATGGGCCAAAAGCAGCTCAACTTGACACCGAGTGCGGTGATTTTACTAAAGCAAGCTTCCAGTCTCAAACAGATGGTTCGTTGTTTTACAAAACTTCTGAAGGACGTAAAGACATGCCATCTTACAAAAAGAAAATTCCGGAAGCAAATGATATCTGGGCAATTGTAAATTATTTACGTACATTGAAATAACTATTGCTTGCTCTATTAGTGCCAGGTATTTGTTACCTGGCATTTTTATTTACATTCAAGTTTTGCATATTGCTTGCTCCCGCTATCGTAACAATCAACTCTAATGGCAGAATTACCATTAATAGTAATCCAGCTAAGTTTTAAAAACAGCAAATCTTTTTTAGGGATTTTTATTTCGTAATAATAAAAGCCATTAAGGGCTTTTTTACTGCAGTCGTTTAGCAATTTGGCGTTGTATATTTTTTTAGCAAAGATGCTGTCAATATTCATTGGATGTAGTTCAGTACCTGGTGTACTGATGATACTGAAGGATGAATAACCAGACCTTGCACCTTTTAGCATAATGTTCCATTTTAGAGGTTTTCCTGCCTGCTGAAAACTTCTGTTATTAATAGTAATGTCGGCATCACCCAGGCGATAAAAATTGATGTCAATATTATCACTCATTTCAATCTTATCGGACTTCCATTTAACAGGATATTTTTTGGGCTGACCAACACCCCAGTCTCCCACATTTTCATAGCCAGTACTATCGTACAAAAATTTCTTTATGAAATCATACAACTCTGTTTTGGGAGTTTGCGCAGCAGCATGAAGCAAAAACATACTGAAGATAATGGCAGGTAATAGTTTAATCATACTCTAAAGATAACCTGCAGCTTTTATAATAGATAGCAATAAATGAAAAACACCCGCCAAGCCGGGTGTTTTTCTAATGCTGATTTTATATTTCAACTGGTATGCGTTCAATTTCAATATAAGATCAGACTAAAGGCTCAATTTGTTGTTTCAGGTAAGCTGACTGTTTAAATGGATATTGATATTTAATTTGGTTTTTCAAAAGGATACTGTAGAGCCTTTTAAGAATAACAAGCATTGATTATTACTCTGGTACAAAGGTGTGCAAATAGTAAAAGGCAAAGTATAGTGATATTGATTGATTTCATTTCGAAATTTATCAATATCCTGTAGATGCGATACTACAAGCATGTTTTAGGCGGTCGAAATTTCTTTCGAGGTTACCTGGGGATGTAAAAAACATTTGGCGTTGCTTGGTAATTAAAATATTTTTTCTATTTTAAGGTTCTAAACACTTGCCAAAATATATTAAACTGTAAAACGATTGCCTATGTCTTATGCCACTACCATTGATGCGAACATGATACAGCAATGGATTGTATCTAAAGCACAGCCAGAAACCATTGAGCAGGATCTTACCCTAAAAGGACTGGATGGAGAGTCTATCAAGGCTTACTTAAAAGAATTCAGGCGGCAAAAAAATGCGAAAAAGCAATTCAATGGATTTTTCTGTGCAGGCCTTGGTGCAGTGCTGGGGTTTATCAGTTGCCTGCTTACCATTATAAATCCCATTCCAGAATTGTATAATGCTATTTTGTTTGGCCTTACTTCTATAGCCATATTGGTAATATGCTATGGGCTGTATTTAATTTTTGAATAGAACCTTCAATCTTTTTGTGGAAAGCCTTCTTTTATACTGGAGAAGGCTTTTGTTTTGCCTATGCGCCATTAAAGCGATTAAATCATCCGTATAGATGAGCGTATATGAGTAAAATCATCTTTTAATAAAACCGCTTCTTTTAATTTGCTGCCGGTCCATAAATACCAAGACTATGGCTGCTGCTAAAACCGCATTTAAATCGGGAGTGCTGCTTTCTCCCCGTTCTATTTTGTTATGGCGTATTGCACAAACGGCTGTTTGGTTTGTGGGTACGTTTATTCTTATCGCTTTAATCTTCTTTCCTTCGCTGGGCATATTGTTGTTTTGGAATGTGTTAATTCCCATAGCGCCTTTGTTATTCGTTTTGTTACCTGGTGTGTGGCGAAATGTATGCCCGCTTGCCACTACTAACTTATTACCAAGACACTTCAACTTATCAAAAAGAAAGCGCATTTCTGTTGCCCAGTCTGGTGTATTGAATTTGATAGCCGTAATTGCATTATACCTGATTGTACCGCTAAGACATGCAGTGTTTAACAGCAATGGAATGGCAACTGCATTATTGATTACCGTAATGGCAGCGATAGGTGTAACTGCCGGCTTGTTTTATGAATGGAAGAGCGCCTGGTGTTCGGGATTGTGCCCTATACATCCCGTGGAAAAATTGTATGGCAGCAATGTATTGAGTACAATACCCAATGCACATTGCGGAGAATGCAGGAACTGTGTGATTCCGTGCCCTGATTCCACTCCTAACATGAAGGTGACGTCTAATGATAAAACATTCATTCACCAGTTGGTTGGGTTTTTAGTAGCAGGAGGATTGCCTGGTTTTATTTGGGGGTGGTTTCATGTGCCAGATGAGCATAACATTGTTTCATTGGCTACATTTATTGGCGTGTACAGGTTACCGCTAACCGGTATGGCCATCACATTATTTGCGTATGCAGTAGCTTTAAGGATTGCTGGTGAAGAAAATGAGTCAACCTTAAGCAAAATATTTGCAGCCGCTGGTGTATCCTGTTATTATTGGTTTAGAATACCAGCACTATTTGGGTTTGGTCAATATGCTGATGATGGATTATTGATTGATTTATCAAAAGTAATTCCCTGGTGGAGCATTACGATATTTACAGTATTGCTGATATTATTTTTCTTTTATTGGATGGTGATAAGAAAACAAAATAACCAAAGCTGGGTAATAAGACCACCTTATGCAGCAAAGCAGCAGGCGGTTAATCTTTAATTACAATTGCAATTTAATTTTAAGCCTGTTCAGCAATTTTACAACGTACATCACCGCAATAGCAAAAAACATTGCCCACAATACACCTGGTACCCCATACATTAAACTTGCAGGAAAAAGCCTTATGCCTAATAAGCCGGTTAAGGAAAATATAAATGCCGGTATAATGTAGGTGAGGAGGGGGTTAGTAGCAGCGGGTTTAAAGAATGCTGTCCACTTGCTGATTCCTTTAACATCAATCAGCCAATACAACAGCATAAAGATGATGCAACAGGCTGCAGCACTATAAAAACACCAGGTAGGGGTGGCATAAATTTTTGAAATCTTGAAATACGGTCTTGTCAAATATCCTGCAACGAAAAGTATAACAGTGAATATCGCTGTAGTGATGTTTCGTTTATTAACGCTGTAATTTTTATCATTAAAGAATATCCCAGCCAATATCATTCCTGCAATTACGATAGAAGAATGTGCGGCATTGCCAGCCTGTGATTGCATCCATTGCAAATGATACTGACTTACTAAAGTTTCTGTATGAGCAATCATATAAAAACCAGACAAGCCAAACATAATGATGAAGAGGGCTAGTACATTTCCTTTTGTTAATTGATAAAAAATGCAGGCATATAAATAAGCCCAACCGATTAAACCCAAGATACCCCACCAATGCGGCTGCAGGTGTTCTGTTCCATCTTTGCCACCACGATAAATAATACCAAGTGTAACAATACCGGCTACTCCAATTCCTTTTAGCGTGTAGGCAATCCATTTATTTTTGAATGAATAAATATTCCAAACCAGTACCACACAGATATAAAATAAAAAAGACCAAAGGCTGCCGCTAATACCGGTTGCAGCCGCATTTACACCTTCTTCGCCATTCACCATAAAAAGACCCAATGTGAGTAAGCCAAGGGTTCTAAACAAAATATGCCATTGCAGTTGCCAAAACCTATCGCCTTTTTGCTTCCTGTTTTGCAGTGCAAAAGGAATGGACATACCAACGATAAATAAAAAAGAAGGGAACACCATATCAACAAAAGTCATCGCATCTTCATCTGCAGGCATGTGCTTCATCCACTGCGGCAGCTCTCTTACACCAGCAGCTTCATTTACAAAAATCATCACCAGGATGGTAATGCCTCTCAGGGCGTCAATAGAAAGGATGCGTTGCTGATTTTTCATAAATTAAATGGCTACCACTTATCTCAATTGTTTTATCATGTTAGCAGCAATTTTATCCAGTGGCAGTGTAACAGCATCGGGTGAAAAATTGTCCCAGTCAATAAAACGGACCGTTTCAATTTGCCTGGTTTCTTCATATAGTTTTAACTGTGCTTCATCAAATTCAAATGGCTTTGAGCGGAGCGGTACGGTAATGGGTTCCAGTGGATGGGCAAAATAGTAAATGGATAAAATCTGGTGAGCATTGTTGAAAGCACTTTGCTGGTAAATATCTGTGGTGTAAATATGATCACCAATCTCTACTTTTAAATTCAATTCTTCCATAAATTCTCTTTTCAATCCATCTCTTGTGCCTTCACCTACTTCAAGTCCACCGCCGGGAAACTTGGTAAAGTAATCACCTCTTATGTATTCATCACTTACCAATACCTGCTTTTGATCATTGATTAAAATACCGTATACCCTTACTGAAATCATCTTAACTGTACTAATTGATTGCATTGTTGCTTTCATTAATTAAAACCATTTTTTCTTCATAAAATAAGCGCTGATAATAATTGAAAGAATCAATGATATCACCAGTGGCATATAAAAGGAGTGTGGCCAGTCCTGACCAGGGATAGGTACGTTCATCCCATAAACACTTGTTACAAGCGCAGGTAAAGACAAGATAATAGTAATAGAAGTTAGCCGCTTCATCACATTATTTAAATTATTTGAGATGATGCTGGCAAATGCATCCAGTGTGCTGCTCAAAATGTTGGTGTAAGTATTCGCCATTTCAAGCGCCTGGCTGGTTTCTACTATTAAGTCATCTAAAAACTCCTGCTCTTCTTCGTTCAGTTGTAAAAAATTTGTTCTTGAAATTTTCATCATCAGTAATTCATTGCTCCGTAGCGCTGTGATGAAATACACAAGGCTTTTTTGGATCCTCACTAACTCAAGTAATTCCGCATTTCTGTTGGAATCATACAGCTTTTGTTCCAGTATATTCCTTCGCTGGTTGATCTCTTTCAGGAACTCCAAAAAATTGGTCACCACTTTTTCAAAAATCTTCAGCACCATCATATTCTTTTTATCCGGGCTGCGGTTTTGAAAAGTATTCAGGAATTTTTTGATGGCTTCGTTTTCAAAAGAATTAACCGTTACAATCTGGTTATGCGTAAGAATAATACAGATTGGTATGGTAATGTAGTAGGCATCACTTTCATTAAAAGAATTATTCTCCGTAGGTGTTTTGATAACAATGAGCTTTACATTATCCTCCAGCTCATAACGGCTTCTTTCATCAATATCCAGGGAGTCCGTTAAAAAGTCGAGTGGTATTTCTAATGTTTCGCTGAGCTCACTGAACTCTTCCTGTTTCAATGGTGGCAATACATTTACCCAGGCACCAATTTCGGGCTTATCAATGGCAACGGTCTGGTGTTCTACATTTTTAAAATATTGTATCATGGCTTTAGCCGGTTGCTCTGTATTTGTTGAATGATATTAAGGTGATGCTCAGTATGATAAATAACGAAATAACAAAGTTCTCTTTACGTAATGCGTCCAGGTAGTGGATGCCGCACAAGATAATTGTCTAATTTGGTTTCACTGGTTTTATTTTTAAGCGCATTGATAAATTTTTCACCGCCCTGGTGCCATGTGTTTAACAACCCATCTTTTGCCTTTTTATAAACAGGTGCTGTATGTTTTCTGCAAAAGACCACTTACCATTGGACTGTACAAAAAAAAAATGATTCACTAAAAGCCATACAGGCATTGCTAAACTGCGGGAAAACACTTTCTGCTATTTGTACAACCTATATTTTGCTTAAGTACTTCATTGTTGTTAAAATCGTTTAAGTCGTTAAAAATGTCCAACGATTTAAATGTCTTAAACGGGCAAACGTTGAACCTTAAACTTTAGAATTCAAACTATACTTCCACCCATCCCTTAAATACAAACTCAGCCGGTCCACACAGCCAGATGTTTTCAAAATGCTGCTCATCTATGCGGTCAAATTCTACGCTGAGCATACCGCCCGGTGTCTTCACATCCACCGTATTAAAACCATTTTCATTGTGTGCATATAACAAAGCTGAAGCAGTAACACCAGTACCACAGCTCATTGTTTCATCTTCCACACCACGTTCATAGGTTCTTACATAGATCATATCTTCCGTAAGATTCTCTGCAAAATTTACATTGATGCCTTCTTTTGCAAAAGGTTCGCTGTTCCGAATGTTTCGGCCAGTATCCAGTACATCAATATTTTTTACATCAGCAGCAAATTTTACAAAGTGCGGCGAACCGGTATTAAGCACTGCATAGCCGCTATGATAATCTACTTCTGTTACGTCTTTCATTTTTAGACTAACGGTACCGTCTATATCAATTTCAGCCTCATGTTCGCCGTCAATTGCTATAAAATGGTAACTGCTTTTGTGTATACCACATTCGTGGGCAAATTTTACAAGGCACCTGCCTCCGTTACCGCACATGCTGCTTTGGTTGCCATCACTGTTATAATACAGCATTTCAAAATCGTAACCCTCT
>CAZDHQ010000185.1:0-7535 GCA_964505135.1 uncultured Ferruginibacter sp. | reverse complement strand
GTTGTAATAACTATTAAGATAGCACATGGTGTCTTTCACATAACCGGCATCCACTGCCATGGCAATACACTGCGTTGGATTTTCTTTTGTTGCTTCCGGGAAATCAATGATCATTGTTTCATTGGCAGGCACTATCACTGTTTCACCGGGCAGGTAATCAAATGCAGGCTTGTCAAATAAATGCATCACCTTTTTTCCTCTCACCATACTGGTAATTACAAAATCATTGAATGTAAGCGGAATATGATAAGCGTTCTGGTAGGTTTCAAAAACATTGAGCTCACAATTATTCAAATTGAAGATGCGGCGGTTCTCCACCAGCGTTTGCAGGTATTTGGGATGCGTAAGCGCTACAGGCTGTAATGGTTTGTTGGCAGGCATTTCAATCAATTCATACCAATGTTAACCAGAATTTTTAATACCTCAAAACTCCAGGTACAATTGTGCTATAAAAAAGGACAAAAGTGCCCATGTTTCGCCATTGAAAAAGCAAGTTTTACAACCTTGTTTTTCTTATCAAATTTCTAACGATTAAAAATCTTCCATTTATGAGCGCAACAACTGCGGCGGCGCCAGCCTCCACCGTGGCCACAAGGCCTGTTTTCAAAAAACATTACGATCACTACATTAACGGAGAATGGGTAGCCCCGGATAGTGGTGAGTATTTTGACAACATTTCTCCCATTGACGGCAAACCCTTTACCAAAGCAGCAAGAGGCAATGCAAAAGATATTGACAAAGCAATCGATGCAGCACACAAAGCTTTTGAAACCTGGGGCAAAACATCCGCAGCCTATCGCAGCAATATCATGTTAAAAATTGCAGATGTTATAGAACAGAACTTAGATTATTTAGCAACAGTAGAAACCATTGATAACGGTAAAGCCATCAGAGAATGCCGTGCAGCTGATCTCCCGCTGGTGATTGATCACTTCCGCTACTTTGCTGGTGTGATCCGCAGCGATGAAGGCACCATCAGTGAACATGATGAGTATACGGTTAGCATCAATTTACATGAACCCATTGGCGTGGTTGGCCAAATTATTCCATGGAATTTTCCTTTGCTGATGGCAGCATGGAAAATTGCACCGGCATTAGCAGCAGGATGCTGTGTGGTGGTAAAACCTGCAGAGCAAACACCCACCAGCATTATGTGCCTGATGGAATTGATAGGTGATTTAATACCAAAAGGCGTGTTGAATATTGTGACGGGCTTTGGTATTGAAGCCGGAAAACCATTGGCACAATCGCCAAGAGTAAACAAAGTAGCTTTTACAGGAGAAACTACTACCGGCCGTTTGATTATGCAATACGCATCAGAAAACTTAGTGCCTGTAACTATGGAACTAGGCGGTAAAAGTCCCAACATTTTCTTTGAAAGCGTAGCTGCAGAAGACGATGAATTTTTTGATAAAGCTATTGAAGGAGCTGTATTGTTTGCACTCAACAATGGTGAAGTATGTACTTGTCCTTCCAGGATACTGGTACATGAAAATATCTATGACAAGTTCATGGAAAAAATGCTGCAAAGAGTAAATGCAGTAAAGCTGGGTAATCCATTAGACAGTACAGTAATGATGGGTGCACAAGCCAGCGAAGATCAATACAATAAAATTTTGAGTTACCTAAAAATTGGTAAGGAAGAAGGTGCACAGGTATTGGCCGGTGGAGAAGCATTCCATCAAAACAGCGGCTTAGAACATGGCTACTACATTAAGCCAACCGTATTCAAGGGTCACAATAAAATGCGTGTATTCCAGGAAGAAATTTTTGGACCCGTGGTTTGTGTTACCACTTTTAAAACTACTGAAGAAGCCATTGCTATTGCCAATGATACACTCTATGGTTTAGGCGCAGGTGTATGGACAAGAGATGCACATGAACTGTACCAGGTGCCAAGAGCAATACAGGCAGGCCGTGTATGGGTTAATAACTATCATGCTTATCCTGCACATGCACCATTTGGTGGTTATAAAAAATCTGGCTTTGGTAGGGAAACACATAAGATGATGCTGAACCATTATCGCCAAACCAAGAACATGTTGATTTCTTACAACAAACAAAAATTAGGTTTCTTCTAAACGCATAATGTAAGAATGAGGGCAATCATTCTGAGCGGCGGTGCTCATGGCCGCCGCCTTTTTAAAACAATCGTTTATGCCGGTACCAAGAATTCTTGCAACAGAAAAAGCGCTGGAGCTTATCAACAAGCTTAGAGAAAAAAATGGTCCATTGATGTTTCATCAAAGTGGTGGCTGCTGTGATGGATCACAACCCATGTGTTTTGTGGAAGGTGAATTCAAATTAGGTAATAGCGATGTTTGCCTGGGCGATATTGATGGCTGTAAGTTTTACATGAATGCTGACCAGTTTGAATACTGGAAACATACACAACTTACGCTGGATGTTACGGCAGGCAGGGGCAGCAGCTTTTCACTAGAAATACCTTTAGGTGTTCGCTTTTTTATCCACTCCAAAATTTTTACCGAAGAAGAACTTCAAGAATTAGCCCCGTTGATTCCAATTATGCAGGATTAAACTGCACCAAGATTTTAACAAATCATTCTTATGGAAGTCCCTGGCCGGTGCATCAGAAGGAATAAACCTTTAGCATGCACCGGCTTCTTTATTTACTGCTTATTGCCTTAAGCATTATCCTTTACAAAAAAAATCATTCTACCGGATCTTACAGTACAGCTAAATTTACTGTTACCAATCATTCAAGACCCACAGAAAATTTTTCAAGGCTTAAAGATGTAAAACAATCGCTGCTCGTTTATGCTAAAAAGAACGGCTTTAACAGCAGCTATGCTTTTGTTGTGGATATGAAAGAGCATTCAGGCAACAAAAGATTTTACGTGTATGATCTGGACAAAGATTCTGTGCTTTCTTCCGGGTTAGTTACACATGGCTATGGCAATAACAGCGAGCAGGCTGTTCAGTTCTCTAATGTAGTTGGAAGCAATTGCTCATCGTTGGGCCACTATAAAATTGGCAAAGCGTACAATGGAAGATTTGGCCTTGCTTTTAAATTACATGGACTGGATAAAACCAATAGCAATGCCATCAACCGATTTGTAGTACTTCACTCACACCCATGTGTACCCGATAATGCCGTTTATCCATCCGGCATTTGCATGAGCCAGGGTTGCCCTACTGTTTCTCCTGCTTACCTGCAAACATTGAAAGGGTATATTGAACGCTCTTCCAAACCCGTTTTACTCTACATTTTTTATTAGGTATAGCCGTTATGTTTAAATGTTTAATTTTGGCGCCATTAAACAGCCGGTATTTTGAATCTTCCACCGAATAAGAAAATCTATTTCCTGTCTGACTTTCACCTGGGTGCACCCGATGCGGCCACCAGTCTTCAGCGGGAGAAAAAGATAGTGCAGTTTTTAGAAAGCATTAAGAGCAGTGCAGCAGAACTATTTATTGTAGGCGACATTTTTGATTTTTGGTTTGAATACAAACAAGTGGTGCCAAAGGGATACGTAAGATTGTTTGGCAAACTGGCAGAGATCAGTGATGCTGGCGTTCCCATTCATTTCTTTGTAGGCAATCATGATATGTGGGTGAAAAATTATTTTCAGCAGGAGCTGAACATGAAAGTGTATATGCAGCCGGAGCGTTTTGAGTTTAATGATAAAAAATTTTATGTGGGGCATGGTGATGGCTTAGGCCCCGGTGATCATGGTTATAAATTTTTGAAAAAGATTTTTCGCAACCCTGTTTGTCAATGGGCTTTTGGTATTTTACCGCCTGGTATTGGTTTAGGCCTGGCCAATTATTTTTCCCGTAAAAGCCGTGAAGCAGTAAAAGATATGGACGAACATTTTTTAGGAGAAGAAAATGAATGGTTGATCGTTTATAGTAAAGAAGTGTTGCAAAAAGAGGCCGTGGATTATTTTATTTTTGGCCACCGGCACCTGGCACTTGACTTTAAACTGAATGATAAAAGCCGTTACATCAATTTGGGTGAATGGATTAAAACCTTCAGCTATGCTGAATTTGATGGCAATGATGTAAAGCTTCAATTTTATAAAGGATGAAAAAGCTGGTAAACATATGCTGCGGCATTATGCTCTGCAATGCCTTTTTACACGTGCAGGCACAGCAGGATTCGCTATTTGCCGAAGGCAGGTTTATTCCAGGCAGCTTTACTTATTTTAATGTAGATAATTTAGACAATGTTTACCTGCTTAACCAGGATAATCAATTAAAAAAACGCAACAGCAATGGTGATTCTGCCGGAGTATTTAATGATGTTCGCCGCTATGGAAAATTATATTCGGTGGATGTAACCAATCCATTAAAGCTCCTGCTTTACTATAAAAATTTCTCCACTATCGTAGTACTCGATCGTTTTTTAAACGTTCGAAATACCATTAACCTGCGCAAGCAAAATATCTTCAATGTAAACACCATTGCTTCTTCTTACGATAATCATATCTGGGTTTTTGATGAAGGCGATGGCAAATTAAAAAAGATTGATGATGATGGTTCTGTATTAATGGAAACCGTTGACCTGCGTATGGTATTGGATGCTATGCCCTCACCCACCAGCATTACAGACCAGGATGGTTTTGTGTATTTGTACGATCCACACAAAGGCTTTTTCATTTTTGATAATTATGGCACATTAAAAAATAAAATGCCTTACCTGAATTGGAAAAATGCAGAAGTAATTGGAAAAAATTTGTATGGCTTTAGTGACACATCTTTATATCAATACCAAAACGGCACATTGAACCTGAGAGAAATAAAACTACCCAGTTTTTTTTCAAACGCGGTGCAGATCAAAGCCGCAGTTAACAAAGTGTATATTCTTCACAAAGATGGGCTGCACCAGTATTTAGTAAAATAAATAGGTTTCAACCATTGAGGGATTAAGGGGTATTAAGAAGTTATTTATCTATACAACCGCAATCAACTAACTTATTGAAACCAGTTTTAATTGTTTCTAAATTATATTAAAACCTTAATGTTTTCAATTCTTTCTCTTATTAATTTTATCGCATGGATTTTTTAAATCATGTTTATTTCAACAATACTGTTAAAAGTTATTTGGTAGTAGCTAGCATTATTGTGCTGGTATTGCTTTTCAAAAGATATATTTCAAAATTTACCGCTTCTTTTATTTTCAGGAATATCAGGAGAATTTGGCCTGCTGTTCAAAAGCAGCGCTTTCTTGATTTGGTAGTAGTGCCTATCGAAAGATTTATAGTGGTGGTGGTGGCTGTATTTGCGTTAGATAAGCTTTATTTCCCGGAGATTTTAAAATACCAGTTGTATGGCCATGATACTGCGGATATTTTTGAAAGGCTGGGCAAGGGCATCATCATTATTGCATTTACCTGGTTGATACTTAGACTGGTTGATTTTGTTGCAATGGTACTGGAACAAAAAGCAGCGCTCACAGTAGATACAAGAGATGACCAGTTAATTGTGTTCTTCCGTGATTTTTTAAAAGTATTGGTGGGTATTGCAGGTGTACTGCTTATCATCAAAGCCTGCTTTCATCAATCCATTGGCAGTGTTTTAACCGGCCTCAGCATTGTAGGCGCTGCACTGGCATTGGCAGCAAAAGAAAGCTTAGAAAACTTAATCGCCTCCTTCATCATCTTTTTTGATAAACCCTTTTTTACCGGTGATACGGTGAAGGTAAATGCGGTAACAGGTACTGTAGAAAAGATTGGCTTACGAAGCACCCGTATCCGAACAGCAGATAAAACTTTAGTTACCGTTCCAAACAAACAAATGGTGGACAGCGTAGTAGACAACTGGAGCCTGCGTACAGAAAGGAGAGCAGAGATCAGGCTGGAGCTGGCTTCTTCAACCTCTTCAGAAGTGCTGGAAAAGTTTAATGAAGGCGTTAAAAAAATCATCCAGCAACAGGGCGATAAAATAAGGACTTACAATGTGTTCATCAGAGAAGTATCCAAAACAGGTATTGTAATTATATCAAAGACTTCTTTCAACTAAATGAAACCATCAACTTCCAGGTTAAAAAATTAATGGACGAAACTAGCATTGAATTTGCCGGTGATACCAATACGATTATTGTAAAAGACGACCATCGGAACAAATAATCATTTAAAAGAACTGCCGGAAAAATAGGCACTTTACATTTTAATGATTATTTTGATATGTCAATCATAAATTATGATCCATTTTGTTCAAAGTGTGTCCGGCGTTGATGAGTTATTCAGGCAATATGCACTGGTTACAGGCGCCGTTGTAAAAAATGGAAGACTTGACCTACCCTCAAAATTTGGGAGCGGCTACCTGCAATTGCAGCACCTCCCGAATGGTTTAAAAATACTCATCCTCAATTTTACTCCTTACGATGATATTTTTTATGAAAGGCCTGCCAGCGATAAAAACCTTTATACCCTTCGTTCAAGAGAAGCTGATGTATCATCAAAACTTTCTACCACCATTGACAATGAAACAGCAAATGAACCTGCAGGTAAACACAAAAGTCTTTTTTTAACCAGCCATCTTTTTGATCTGTCTTATTTTGTAAGCAAGAACTCTCATGTGGCTGCCATTCACATTGAACTTAACAAAGAATGGATGGCCAAATACCTGCATATGAATGTATATGAAGACATCCTTAATGAATATCTTTCCCTCAAAATAAAAATGCTGGATGCAGTAATCATGGATGCAGATTACACTGCCGCTCACCAGGAAATTTTATCCATTGATAAAACACATCCTGCGGAGATAACCATACTGCATAACCGGGTGATGTATATCATCGAAAGATTTTTCAGGGAATTGTATGAACAGCGACAGCAAATAAAATATCGGCTGCGCAATAACCCTGCAGATATTGATGCAGTAATAGAAGTAGAATCCAAACTCTCCTCCAACTTTGATCAGCCCTTTCCCTCCATTGCCCAGCTGGCAAAGGATGCAGGCATGAGTCCAAGCAAATTAAAAATGCTGTTTAAAAAAATTTATGGCAAAGCCATGTATGAGCATTACCAGGAGCGGCGTATGATCAAAGCAAAAGCCATGTTACTGTCTGGCCAGTCAGTAAAAGAAGTAGCCATGGAACTGGGTTTTAAAAACATCAGCAACTTCAGCATTGCATTTAAAAAACAATTTGGCAATCAGCCGCATGAGTTTACAAAAAGGGGAAAATAACATGACTCAAGTGTTACTCTTTTCCATTGTTTGTATTTTTATTGCATGATTACCGCACCAGTCGCAATTAGACCTTCCTCCCGTCAACAGCAAATTCTAAAACAATACATCGCAGCACTTGACAAGCATGTACTTGAGCTTAAAGAAGGCAAAGCAACAGAAGCTTTGGAAATAAAAGACTTTGCCAACATGCTCCACATACATCCTGTTCATTTAAGTAACACGGTGAAAGAAGTAACAGGGCAGTCTACCTGCAGTCTCTATGAAGAACGTTTGCTAAATGCCGCAAAAGACTTATTGCTCAACAGTAATCTATCCATTAAACAGGTAGCACAGCAGCTCACCTATGATCCATCCAACTTCACTAAGTTTTTTAA
>CAZDHQ010000184.1:0-7576 GCA_964505135.1 uncultured Ferruginibacter sp. | reverse complement strand
CGGAAGCTGGCGTTGTTCTTCTGTGAGCGTGTCTGGTTTGTCAGCTGGCTTTTCAGTGGCTACAGCGGGCGCATTATCATTACAGGAAACAAAAAATAAACTGGTAAGCAGCAGCAGGCTGGTAAAGGTGTTTTTTTTCATCTATCAAATGGCATTTTAAAAATATATCAGCAATGAGCTCTAAACTAAAGAAAAGGAATGGAAGAATGAGTGGTTGATGAAAATATTTTGATTAATGGAAGGCCACAAGTTAACTGCAGCAATTCCTCTGCTATAAAGGGTTCACAAAATAAAAACCAGTAAAATATTCTGTTCAATTATAAACCTAAAATGACAAGAGTCTACTAAGCAGAAGGAACCACCATTTGGTCTCTATCTATTGCTGCCTTTAGCATTCTCACAATGGCATTTTCATTGGCTGTTTTGCTTTGTTCAAAATCGTACCAACTATTTTCTTTGGTTTTGTAGAGTTTACAAGCGAAAGCTGTGTTGCTGTTTTTTTCAATAAAGGAGTATTCACTCAGCAGGTCAACTGTTTTGCCGAGTGCATTTTTCATTTCGTAAGGGCTGATGGTATAAGAATAAATCGTTCCATCTTCCAATGTAACTTGTTTGGCAAAAAGATTTTTCAGGGCTTCTCTCATGGTACAAGTATAGGAATCTTTGGATAAAATCAACCATTAAATTCCATAATCTTTCTAAAATCTGTTTGAAATATTAGCGGCAGGGTTTTAGACAATTGATTTACAGTAGCAGGCGCCTTGCATGGCTAGAACAGTCTCGTCACATAAGCATTATCCTCATTCTACCTAACCAAAATCATATCCTCCAATCCATTCTGAAAAATGCAAAAAGATAACTTTGCGGCGCTGAATACCATCGCTTCAACAATGAAAGACTCAACCGCAATGAACCATACACAGCAATACCTGTTTACAGAAGGTGATATTAATTTCTCCATCGAAAGACAGAAATGGTACGATCAACTGGATGATGAAACAAACGAATGGCTTGAAAGAGATGCTGATTGTTTTATGCACCAGGCTATGTCTACACCATGTATGGATGTAATTGAATCCTGCGAAGGCATTTATTTTACGGATATACATGGTAAAAAATACATGGACTTTCATGGAAATAATGTACACCAAGTAGGTTACCGCAATCCACACGTTATTGAAAAAGTAAAACAGCAACTGGATCAGCTTCCTTTTTCGCCGAGGCGCTACACCAATAAGAAAGTGATTGAGTTTTCAGAAAAATTACTTTCGTTAATGCCTGCTGCACTTAATAAAGTACTGTATGCACCGGGCGGCACTTCTGCTATTGGTATGGCACTTAAGCTGGCAAGAGTGGTAACCGGTAAACAAAAAGTAGTTTCACTATCCGATTCTTTTCATGGTGCTTCACTGGATGCTATTGCTGCAGGTGGCGAAGACCAGTTTAAAAAATACATGGGTGATTTTTATCCAGCTCCCATTCACCTGCCGCAGCCTAACAGTTACCGTTACCCGAAAAATGCTGCCGATGCTGATATACTGGAAGATATACTTAGCAGTGATGATGCTATTGGTGCATTCATCGCTGAAACCATTCGCAATACGGACGTTCAAATTCCAACCAAAGCATGGTGGCAACGCATCAGGCAGATTTGTACTGAAAGAAACATCGTTCTGATCTTAGATGAAATACCGATTGCATTTGGCAGAACGGGAAAAATGTTTGCCTTTGAACATTTTGATATTGTACCTGATATTGTTTGCCTGGGCAAAGGATTGGGTGCAGGTATCATTCCGTTTGCTGCTATGATCACAAAGAGAGAGTTTAATACTGCAGTTGATATTTCACTGGGGCATTATACGCATGAAAAGAGCCCGCTGGGTGCTGCAGCCGGTTTAGCCATGCTGGAGTTTATAGAACAGCAACAACTATTAGAAAAATCAAAAGCGCTGGAAGCAATCTTTTATGCAAGGTTGAATGAAATGAAACATAGGTTCGCTTTGATTGGCGATGTAAGGGGCATTGGCTGCCTGTGGGGAATAGAACTGGTGAAAGACCGCAGCACAAAAGAAAAAGCCAGTATAGAAGCAGAACAGGTGATGTATGAATGCCTGCAAAATGGTTTAAGTTTTAAAATATCGCAGGGTAATGTGCTGCAACTATGCCCGCCATTGGTAATAACAAAACAAGAGCTGGCTACTGCATTAGATATCATCGAAGCAGCTATCGCAAAACTGAGTAACTAAATTTTTATTGAACTTTACCGACGTCAATTAACGATTTAGTAAAACAAAGCCTTTAGGTTTGCAAACCATTGCTATCTATTTGAACATCTTTCAGTTTAAAACACAATAATGAAACTTCAAGTTCTTTTCTTTCTTGCTCTCTGCTCTATGTCTCTATTGGCACAGCAGCATCTGCCGGTAGCGAAACATTCCTTTATTGTAATTGCACACCGTGGTGATCATGTGGCAGCACCGGAAAATACACTTGCTGCATTTGAAAATGCCATACAGCACCAGGTAGATTTTGTAGAAATGGATTTGCGAACTACCAAAGACAGTGTGCTGGTGATAATGCATGATGGCACCGTAGACCGCACTACCAACGGCAAGGGCAGGGTAAGCGATCTCAGCTACGATGAAATAAAGCAATTGAAAATAATTGACAAACGATTTAATGATCAAAACAAAAACTATGTTGTTCCCAGTTTTGAGCAGGTATTGCAAACCTGTAAAAATAAGATCAACATCTACCTTGATTTTAAAAATGCGAACGTGCAGCAGGCGTATGATCTTATCAAAAAATATGGGATGGAGCAGCAGGTAATTGTATACATCAATGCACCAAAGCAGTATAATGACTGGAGAAAAGTGGCTCCCAACATGCCTTTAATGATTAGCCTGCCGGACAATATCATTACTGCAGAAGCACTGAACAAAGTATTAAGTGAACACCCGGTAGCATTACTGGATGGTGATTATACTGATTACAACCCAACTGTTTTAAAGACTGCCATGCAATCAGGCATTGCAGTATGGCCTGATATACAAAGCGAAGATGAGGCCAATAACTGGGATAAGGCAATTGATATGGGCTTTAGAGGTTTGCAAACAGATCATCCTGAAGCGCTGATTGCTTACCTTAAAAAGAAAGGATTGAGATAAGCACAAATAGCATTATAAAAAATGGCGGTTGAAGATCAACCGCCATTTTTATTTATCGCAAACAGTTTTATTTATTCTTGTAAGCTTTATCCAAAAAATCATAACGGGCATCATTAGCCGCTTTTATCGCTTTTGATTGTGTATCTATCACCATCACTGGTGGTGCAGCATCACCTTTTTTTGCAGCCGGCCATTCAGGCAGCTTATCTCCATTGGGATTACCTGTTTTAATAAAGTTGGCGAAATAGGTAAACATCGTTTCACTCACTTTAAAATCATCTGCTGTCCATGCATATTGTTTTACCAATGGCAGGTTGCCCATGCAGTATTCAATCTCACAGGCATGTGGCGCACCTAATGCGGCAGGCGGTTTAGGCGCATTGGGATCTGCCTGCACTGTGCCACCGGCAAGGCCTGCAGCTAAAGAAGCATCAGCCAATGGTGGACGCAGTTTGCTGTATAAATAACGATATACTGGTTGTTCGCTGTTGTTGCGGTGCAGGTCAAACCATTTCCAGGTGCTGTATGCAATAAACCTGTCTGATGCCAACTGCGTTGCAGACATTTCAATTTCTGCATCTGATCCATGCGGATATAGTTTGAGCACTTCATTAAAATCATTCGGATATTCAGCCTTCACTCTTGCTACATAATTTTCTTCTTTAAATGGCTGGCCATACATAAACGCAGCACCGGGAATTTCAGCAGAGTTCCATCCCAATAACAAAGGCACCTGCGCCTGTTGCTTTGCATTAAAAATTTGCGGAATTGTTTTTGGTAAAAAATAACCATCCAATACCACGGGAAAACCAAAGCGTTTTGATTCGTTGTATATCTCATACACTTCTCTTGTGCTTAATGCTCTTAATCTAGCCAGCGTGGGATAACCTGCTTTTACTGCAAAATCAGTTCCTTGTTTTTCTGCTTCTGCCAATGTTACAGGAGACAAGGTTGGATTGATGCCAGCACCGCTCTCTCCTATTGCACCGGCAATTAAATTTTTTGCCAGCGGCGAAGCCATTTGGTAGCTTACGGAAATAGATCCTGCTGATTCACCGGCAATGGTTACTTTTTTTGGATCACCGCCAAAGGCTGTAATATTTTTTTGTACCCATTGTAAAGCAGCTACCTGGTCTAACAAACCATAGTTGCCGGATGATTTATGCGGCGATTCTGCACTTAATTCAGGATGTGCTAAAAAACCAAATATACCTAAGCGATAATTGCAACTCACCACCACGATGCCTTGCTTAGCCATCGCTTCACCATCATATCTTGGTTCTGATGCATCACCCGCCACATAGCCACCACCATAAAAATAAACCAACACCGGCAAGCCCTTCGTGTTGCGCTGTGCAGGCGTCCACACGTTTAAGTACAGGCAATCTTCACTCACACCATCAGATCTTGAATCCATATCACCAAACACCATTGTTTGTATCGGTCTTAGACCAAACTGTTTGGTTTGTTTCACGCCCTTCCAATTGTCAACCGGCTGTGGATCTTTCCAGCGCAGATTGCCTACCGGTGGTTTTGCAAAAGGTATCCCAAAATATTTTTGAATACCGGTATGTGTATCGTAATTCCCTTCAATGATTCCGTTGGCAATGGTAAGCTGCACGGGAAAAGCATTTCTTCCCTGTGCATTAGATAAAAGCGAACAACTCATAAGCAGTGCGATTGAAAACAGGATTTTTTTCATCATCATTAAGTGTTTTGAATGATTAGCAAACAAAAGGAACATTAGCAGTTATTGCGGCAGCATCGTGGTGAAATTACAGTGAAATATTTAGAATTGAATTTTGATTTTTGTACATCTGGCACAAATTACTTTTCAACAACATGCTAGTTATTATCAGTCTTCAAGTATTACCAATGCACAATATATCTATACAGAAGATGGTGTAACGCCAAAATGCTCTTTAAAACTGCGGCTGAAATGCGATACACTTTCAAATCCACTTTCAAAAGCTGCCTCGCTAATTGTTTTCCGAAGATTTTTTAGCAGGTGCATGGAATATATCAAACGTTTTTCAAGCAACCATTTCCCGGGTGTAACATGGTATGTTTTTATAAAATCTCTTTTAAATGCAGAAAGACTCCTGTTGCAAAGCCGTGCATACTGCTCCATCTTCAGGTTAAAGCAAAAGTTATCTTCCATCACTCTTTGTAGGCTCACTGCTTTAGGCTCGTGCAGTAATGAACAGAAGTAAGAGAGCAATGCTTCATTCTTTGGATTATCAGCAATGGTTAAAATGAGTTCTTTAAATTTAAGTTCCAGCAGTGCGGCATCTGGCTCCTGCATCTCCGCAAAATAGGAAGACATAGACATAAAAAAAGCCGCCAGTGTTTCACTTGTTTCCAGCATCATGAGTGGCTCAAAATGCCTTGCCTGTTTGTTTAATGGCTTTGATCTTGTTTGCAGCGTTCTGCAGATAAATTCGTCGGGTATAAAAAATAGTACTACACAAAACCCTGTATCAACCACCTGCTCAAGAATAAAAGCGCCTTTGCGAACAAACACACAGCTACCCTTTCCAATATCGAAGCTACCACCAGCTGTGTGAAATATCTTTCGGCCGTCTACCACGTAAAAAAGATAATTGTATTCCGTCCACAAATCAGCCAAACGGGTTTTCATTAGCCTGGCTTCCAGCGGGCAGTTAAACGCAGTTATCAGTGAATTGCTGCACGTAAACTGTCGATAATATTCAGGATGCTGTAATACACGCTCAAAAAAATTATTCATGAGGGGCCAACTTGTAATTACTAAGATACATATCAAAATGGCATCCCCGAAATGAGCTTTAAAGTAAAAACATTGAACCGCAGGGCAAAGCAGCTGACTGAAGCCCCGGTTAGTTTTGCATTCTCAGAAAACAAACACTCATTTCAAACAACAAAAACAAACACGATGAATGCAAACAAAGCTTTATGGGAAAAAGGTGATTTTACAAAAATTGCAGCCACGATGCGCCAAAGCGGGACATCGCTGGTAGAAAGTCTTGGCATTGCTGCACCAATCCAGGTACTTGATCTTGGCTGTGGAGACGGCACTACGGCCATACCAGAAGCCAGGCTGGGCGCAATAGTACTGGGAGTGGACATTGCCAGTAACCTGGTGGCTGCAGGCAATGCAAGGGCAAAGGAACAGGGCCTTTCAAACTGTATTTTTAAAGAAGGCGATGCCTGCCACCTGCACGAATTAGAGGACAATAGCTTTGACCTGGTGGTATCTATTTTTGGAGCCATGTTTGCTCCCCGGCCATTTGATGTAGCAAAGGAAATGGTAAGGGTAACAAAGCCCGGTGGCAAGATAGTGATGGGCAACTGGATACCTGGCGATCCAACACTGGTGGCGCAAATACTCAAGATCAGCGCTGCTTATATGCCGCCGCCACCCGAAGGTTTTATCAGCCCAATGCTATGGGGTGTTGAAACTTCTGTAATTGATCGCTTTGAGCAAGCCGGTATTTCAAAAGAAGATATCAGCTTTAGCAAAGAGACATTCACATTTGTTGCAGATTATTCTCCTTCTGAATTTGTGCAGGTATTTAAAAACTACTATGGCCCCACTATGAATGCCTTTGAGGCGGCCGAAAAAAATGGCAAGGCCATGGAATTACAAAATGAATTAGAAGCGTTGTTTAATAGCCAAAACAAAAGCGGCAGCAATAAAACAACTCTGATACCTGCTGCCTATTTAAAAGTGTGTGTACAGGTATAAAAGATATAGCCATTAAATGACTACAGCCCGGCAATATGCCAGGCTGTAGTTAAGACTAGCAAACGCCAAGTGCTATAGCTTTTGTTGTAGATTGAAGCACGGTTAAATAGGAGTAAAATATAAACAACTTAGATTAGTATATCTAAATCAGAAGCAGATAGCTTTCATTTATCTGCGTGAAAAAGCGATTCTTTTCAATATAGCAAAGCAAAAAGACGTAGCTTGTCTTTTTATGAGTTTACCTTTTGCAGCCGCCTAATAAATACTATTCCTAAAGTCATCGTTATTAATCTAGCAAGCGCATACCACCACCAGTTAGCAGATTTTTTTTGCGGTATTTCTGTGATGATAATGAATTGATTGGGTTTTACATTGTTGATGATTTGTTTATTGCCGCCCGTCCAGTAAACAGTGATAGAGTCAATGGTTGTTGCTTGGGCAATACCAAAATGTGCAATTACCGAACTCTGTGATAAATGACTGGATGCACCACCATCAATTTCACGGATCATTCTTTTTCCTCCTGCTACCACTTCTATCTTTGATCCGATTCCGTGAGTTTCTGCCTCTATACCTTTCAGTGCTATTTTTATCCAATTACCCTTAGCGCTGTCATTGCGATACAAGTGTGTGACGGATGGTACAGGATAATCCGTAACCGGCTGCTGGTTCACTACTAATA
>CAZDHQ010000183.1:6868-7582 GCA_964505135.1 uncultured Ferruginibacter sp. | reverse complement strand
AACTTTTTTTATTTTTTTTTGAAATTTTTTTTGATGCAGGTTTTATGAGCTCCCAATACTTCAAAATAATGCCTGGAATAATACAAAAATTACTGAAGAGTAATTGGCATAAAAACAATTAAAACCGTAAACTAGGTTCATTAGTAAAGAGCTTAGCAGGATTGCCAACCTTTAAATAGGAAGCCAGCCATGCAACAGGCATTCATAAAAATAAAAAATGGCCCCATCAAGAGGCCATCTTCTATCTTCTCTATTCTATCTTCTGTCTTTTTATTAAAAACTATAGGCTACCCTTGCCCCAATAAAAGAAGCAGTGCTGCCGTCTTTGGACGCTCCCTGGTATTTTACCAGCACATCAATATTGTCTGAAGCTTTAATACCAATGCCCGGTGCATAGGTAAATGCGGATCCCACGCCATGGTTAAAGAAGGAGAGGCCCAATTGTGCATGTCCATACACTTTATCCGTAAAGTAATACTTGGCACCAGCCAATACAGGTATCACACCCTGTGCTTCATTTTTAAACTGCTCACCCATAAACTCAATGCTTTTACCGGCAAAAGAAAGATAGCCGGCGTTTAAAGTAATGCCCAGCTTTTCTGCAGCAGGATATTCAGCCTGGACAGAACCGCCAATACCAAACTTATAGCCGTCTTTAAAATCACCCACAGGCAATGCGGCCTCTACGCCTGCGCTGAAGCTGAGTTTTTTTGT
>CAZDHQ010000183.1:0-6851 GCA_964505135.1 uncultured Ferruginibacter sp. | reverse complement strand
CTTACAACAGATGCAGCCAATACTACTGCACATAAGAAAATTTTTTTCATGGTTTTGTATGTTTTTTTGTGAGGCACAAACATAGTTGATGCACAAGGGCTGGGTAATGGCTCGCAGGATAGACTGCTAAATGCTGTGTATGAATTGATTGTGAAAAGATTGTAATAACATACACCCACACACGAAAAAGGGCTTTATTTAAGGGGCAAATATGCTTTGGTGATCGTACTAAATAAAAGTGTAATAGGCTCATTTTCAGCTGACAAGAAAATAATTACCCGTTTTTGGGATCAACAATCAAAGGCAATCTTTGCTTTTGGAGCATGTATCCACCATATACCTTTGTGCCGCCTATGAGAGCTATACCAGTGAAACAGCAACCTCACCATCCTTCACTTACAGTTAGCTCCGTAGAGCAGAATAATTTTATTAAACCATAAACCAAATGAAAATGAATCAATCAACAGCTTACGTACCAGTAGATAACGAATCAATAAAAAACCTGGTAACTGAAGTAAAAGAAACCATTGCAACCGATGTAAACGTAAAAGAAAGCATCAAAGCAATTGACATCTGGAACATTGAAAGAAACAAAAAGTCGGCAACTGTTACGTTTGCAAGAAGAAGAAACTACATTCCTTTTATCTAAGGATGGGTTTTAATTCTAAAGAACTTCCCGTAAGGCGCTAGCCTTCGGGAAGCAAAACTTTAGAAAGTCATTTTTAGCTGCACATCACCGCTTTATTTATAAACCTCGAAACTGCGGACAAAAGCTTTAAACCTTCAACTTTTATACCTTGAACAACCCTGCATTTAAACATGCTTTACATACCCCAACTCATTTGGCTCTCCCCAGGTGCGCTGGTAATTGATGTTCATTTTGTCATCAATAAGTTTTACAACTTCATCATAGTTTAGCCCCAACTTATTGCACACAGCAAACAGCAATAAAAAACAATCTGCTATTTCTTCATGATTAATGGTGCCTTTCTCCAAATCTGTTTTTAGTTCCTGTACTTCTTCTACCAAATGATGCACACAGGAAAGTGCGGTGGCTTTGGTAAATGTTTTGTCTTGCCAGGTGGTGATGGTTTGGTATTGGTGTTGGTGCATATTTAGGTTTGAAACTTAGAAACTAACGAATTCCAGCTTAGCCTTCTATTTTAAGATAGTCCTTTTTAGCATCTTCGATGGCTTTCATTACTTTTTCCTTTAGTCGGTGAGGTAACTTTTTTGTTCTCATTTTTAGTTCAGTAATTAAGTCTAAATACATCTTTTCGTTTGTTGAACCAGGTCTGGTTCTTCTATAGTAAAAATCAAGCAGTTTCATAAATAAATAATCCCTTACAGAGTTTTTACCAACTCTTTTAATTAATGCCTTTAAGTATTTCGGGAAATCATTGCCTTCGATATCTGCGTAAAATGCTATTGATAAAAATATTTCTGTATCAGAAACACTTGAATTTTTAAGGCCTTCTTTAATTTTTTCTAAAACTATTGGAGCAAGTTTAGGTGTTCCTAAATGCCGATTCATTCCTTCTTCTACCCCTAGAGGAAGATTCTTGAGTGTAAAAATAAAATCCTCAAAGTCATATATAGAGTCGGGAATGCGTTGATATTTTTTAAAAAACTTCAACAAATATTCTCGATAAAGGACCATCCAAATCATACTGTTTCGAATCATGGAATTATATGCTCTTTTCTTAAGTTGTCGATTTTCTACTCCTTCGGAATTCCGCAGAACATTGGCCATTAAAACCAGCATTCCCTCAAATGAATTTTTTTCTTTTTTATTTTTAGGCGTAATTGTTCCTGAGTCTGGTATGTTTTCTAAAATCTCGTTATGAAACTGTTCCATCATCTCTTTTGTAGGCCTATTAGCCTTAATGCCTGGAATGTCAAAATTTTTTATTAATGGCTCATGCTCATTGATGTTTTTATTCTCCCTAACAGTAAAGTATTTATCATAATCTACTTGATCATATATAGGATCAACATTAGAAAAAATCTTTTCAAACCTCTCCACAATAAGTTTTAGTAGATCTTCATCACTTCTTGATAAGCCAGAATAGTAATCGATCTCTCTCGAAAAATTGAAATAATTGTTTTCATCAAGAACATATTTTTTAAATTCTGGATTAAAAATCATTCGCTTTGCTATGAAGAAATGAAAGAAGCAGCTGTGTTTGAATTTGATTTTATTATTTTGAAGCTTAACAAAAATTCTTCTTTCGAGAAAGTATTCAACAATTAAGTGGCCATCAAAATTAAAGCCTACCTCTTGTAAATAAGTTTCAACAATCTTCTCAAATTGGCTAAAAGGAATGGCATAATTTGGCTCCTCTGAGTCCAACATTGAATGGGCGATTTTTGCAAGCAATTGAATCTTGTTCGTAAAATCAAAATTCTCTCTGTATATATTGTGTTTGCCCAGTTTCTCAAGCAGTATTTCTATATATATTTCCATTAAAACTGCGTTATTGATGGGCTTTTTGTCTGAGAATTCCATACTCCACAGAAATAAAGAAACAGACATTACAGAACTGGGTAAAGAATATGAGTAAAAGTTATCGACAAGTTTTTCTAATCGAATCTCTGATTTCAACTCATTCTCATCAGGCATCCATTGCTTTATAACAGATTTGATTTCTTGAGATCGAAGATTTTGAACAAAATAATTCTTAAAAGGAATTCTACACAATTCGATGTAGTCAGAAGATAACAAATTGAGACTAAAACTTTCTGAAGTTGCAATTATTCGAACCCCCTCATATTCATTACTAAAGTTATGAAGTTTGTTACGTTGATCTACAAGGATATGTTTTTTGTAATTGAGGTTATCAATTAATAGCACCACCGAATTTTCTCTTAATAAACTTTTCGCTGTATCTGAGCTGCATCTTAAATAGTCCTTTATTGCTGTTATGAACTCCTTGTTGCCAAGCTCTAGAAAGTCTATATAAACGGGAATCTTCCTTATTAAGGGATACTCATCTACAAACTCCCTTATTATTCGGTATAGCAAAGTTGTTTTACCGCATTCTTGATCTCCGAAGAAAATGAAATTTGACGGCGACTTGAGAACTTCCGAAATTGTAAGGTTCACCGGTATTTCCGATTCTTCACTTGAACGACCTTGATTAATCGGAGGCATTACAAATGCTTCTTTTAAATTCAAATTGGATTTGGTCATTTTCGTGCCAATTAGGTGTTCATCCATTATTGGAAAATGATCTTCCTTTATATTGGCTATCAATTCTAATTCAATTGTTTGTTTTTTCTTTGATTTTTCA
The DNA here is from genome assembly GCA_964505135.1 of uncultured Ferruginibacter sp. Taxonomy (GTDB): domain Bacteria; phylum Bacteroidota; class Bacteroidia; order Chitinophagales; family Chitinophagaceae; genus Ferruginibacter. The sequence goes on along the minus strand of CAZDHQ010000183.1, from coordinate 3,558 downwards.
GAAGGAACTTCTAATTCAAATTTTCCATTTTCTGCAATATCTGTATTTAATGTAAAACTCTTAAGATCATGATTATATCTATAGTATTCACAACTTACTGACGAAGAGTCATAATCAATTACAGTGAAACCGTTAGAGAATTGTCGGCTGTCGCTCCTTATATCATTTAAGCCAGACGGTGAGATGTTTGTAAATAATGTCCCTGTAAAGCCTCTTGACATTGATGTTTTTGTGAGATGTACATGACCTAACAACAATAGGTCGAATTCTTTAGTTATGTAGTTTGTTATAGTTTCTCTTTCATTTTCAATAAGCCAGTCTAGCGGATGATGCATCAAGGCTATTTTAATATCGCAGTCTTCAATATTTAAAATACATTTAGCTACTTGCTGTTCACTAATTATTAATTTTCCCATATCGTCCTTACTATAACAACGCCAAGATGAGTTTAACGCAGCAATGCCAATTTTCTTACGATTAGCTACAAGTTTATGAGTACTGCCGAAAACTGTTATCTCAGAGTTACTAAGGTCTTGGTAAAATAATTTCTCGTAGTCTTTAAAATCTCTCATTCTTTCCATTCCAGTGAAATCAGATTTTTCCTCTGCATCAATTACAAAATTTAAAACGTTAGCATAGTCTTCTTTGAAGTACTGCTGATATCCCAATTCAGATGGACGTGAATCTTTCGTTCTGTCGATATCATGGTTTCCAGGTATAATGATAAAGTTGTTCCTATTTAAAGAGAGGAAATCCAATATTGGAGCTACAATATTTTCATCAAAAATTTTAAATGCAGTTTTAATATCATCAAAATCAGAACCGCCTATATCTATTAAATCACCAGTAAAAGCAATAAATGTAATAGGATAATGGTTGTGTATTTCAAGGAGTTTCTTTAGCAGCACTGGTTTTAGGTAGTTGTTCCAATCTTTAAGGGATTTTTTATTTAAATGAAAATCGCTTAAATGAATAATTCTAATCATGAGCAATATTTAAGATTTCTAAAAATAACATTTATTCATTTTACATCCCAATTTTGCTATTCTAATACATGATACTAATTTATGAATACAAAAAATAGATTTCAGTCATGAAGCAGCATTAAGTAAATGCAAAAGCAGCTTTTACTATCGTAGGACTTAATTTATTAAAGGTACACTAAAAGGATACTGTACAAGGGAGTGACACAACGATGCCGCCATAACGCCCAACTGCCCGTCCCAAAACAATAATTTTGCTCATTCAAAACACAATCGTAATATTGCGATAGAAATGGGAGCAACTAAATCACACGAGTTTAATACAAAGGAAAACAGGCTGGCTAAATATGCTAAGGCATTGGCTCATCCTGCAAGGATTGCCATACTGAAATTTTTGGCCAATAAGGCTGCCTGCCAGTGCGGCGATATTGTGGATGAACTGCCGCTTTCGCAAAGTACCGTTTCTCAACATTTAAAAGAACTGAAAGATGCAGGGCTTATTAAAGGCGAGATAGAAGGCGCCAAGGTTTGCTACTGCATTGATGAAAAAGAATGGAAGGCAGCACAAACATGGCTGAACCAGTTGTTTGACAGCTACAAGGCTGCCAATAAATGCTGCTAAATTTTTTTGCCAATAATCATCGTAATATTTCGATAACAATAAAAACAAGATCATGAAATGAGCCATAAAAAATCTGCCTTTAATTTAAAAGGTATATTGGCGAATTCCGTGTGATTAAAATCAATAAAAAATAAACACATGAAAACAGTAGATGCAAAAGAAATCGTAAAGCAGAAATACAGTGAAATTGCTTTACAGGATAAAGCAACCAACCAGGCTTCCTGCTGTGGAGCCGGTGGCTGCAGTACCAAAGTGTACAACATAATGACGGATGACTACACGGAACTGGAAGGATATAACCCGGACGCTGATCTTGGCCTGGGCTGCGGATTACCCACGCAGTTTGCCAAAATAAAAAAAGGGGATACCGTAATTGACCTGGGCAGTGGCGCAGGTAATGATGCTTTTGTGGCAAGACATGAAACCGGCGAAACCGGTAAAGTAATCGGCATAGACTTTACGCCGGCCATGATTGAAAGAGCGAGACAAAATGCGGAAGCAAGAGGTTTTAATAATGTAGAGTTCAGGCAGGGTGATATTGAAAAGATGCCGGTAACTGCTAACACTGCTGATGTGATAGTGAGCAATTGTGTATTGAACCTTGTTCCGAATAAAGATGCTGTGATAAAAGAAATATACCGGGTGCTGAAGCCAGGTGGGCATTTTTCTATTTCAGACATTGTGCTGGAAGGCGAATTGCCAAAAGAAATAAGGGAAGCGGCTGAAATGTATGCAGGCTGTGTATCAGGTGCAATTCAAAAGCAGGTGTACCTCGAATTGATTGAAGCCAATGGTTTCAAAAATATCACCGTACAAAAATCAAAACCTGTTACCCTGCCGGATGATATACTGGGTCAATATTTAAGTGCCGAAAAGATAGCTGCATTCAGAGCGTCTGGCACCGGCATCAGCAGCATTACCGTGTATGCAGAAAAACCGTTGGAAGAAGCGAAAGCTTGCTGTGCACCCGGATGTTGCAATTAAAAAATATATGCATGAACAACGAAATCACCATTATCAAAGCTGATCAACATCATCGGCCTGCTATTATTAACTTACTGCTGTCAGCACAATTACCGGTAGATGATGTGCCGGAAAGTATTGCCAGTTTTTTTGTTGCGGTGCAGGAAGATAAAGTAGTAGCAGCCATTGGTATGGAACGCTATGGTGATGGTGGCTTGCTGCGTTCGCTGGTAGTGGATAAAGCCTACAGGAATTTGCAATTGGCTTCGCAGTTAATAAAACGGTTAGAAGATGCAGCAGGCACTTCAGCCATCAGCAACATGTACCTGCTTACAGAAACTGCGCCGGACTATTTTGAAAAGAAAGGATATCAAAAAATCAAAAGAGCGGAAGTGCCGACTGCATTGCAGGCATCTTCAGCGTTTAGCCATGTGTGCCCGGTGAGTGCGATTGTGATGAAGAAAGCATTACTATAACAACAATTAAAAAAATGAAGCATGTCAGCAAATGATTGTGCGCCTGCTCATGAGCGCAGGAGATTAAGTTTTTTAGACCGCTTTTTAACACTCTGGATTTTTTTAGCCATGGCAGTTGGAGTAGCCATTGGATATTTTATTCCTTCTTCATCAGGCTTTATTAATTCTTTTTCTTCCGGCACCACCAATATACCATTGGCTGTTGGCCTTATATTAATGATGTATCCGCCCTTTGCAAAAGTACGGTACGAGAAAATGAAGGAAGTGTTTGCTAACACCAAGGTATTGGGCATGTCTTTATTACTAAACTGGGTGATTGGTCCCATACTTATGTTTATACTGGCCATTGTTTTTTTACACGGTTATCCGGAATACATGGTGGGCCTGATTTTAATTGGGCTGGCCAGGTGTATTGCCATGGTAATTGTTTGGAATGAACTGGCAGAAGGCAGCAGGGAGTATGCTGCAGGCCTGGTAGCACTGAACAGCATCTTCCAGGTGTTGCTGTATAGCG
>CAZDHQ010000182.1:6177-7586 GCA_964505135.1 uncultured Ferruginibacter sp. | reverse complement strand
ACCGCATGCCGCTGTTCATGAGCAATAAAAAAGCGAAAGGTATCACCCAGCTTTAACTTGATGAGTGAACTTAACGAAGTAGCAACCCTCGTTTTATTCAAGTCTACATTTTTTGCAATACTTAAAATATTCAGCAACTGGTGCTGGTGGCTGATAAATTCATCCAGTTCTTGCTGAGCATTGGGCACTGCCACAGGCGTAGCATTTTTTTGCGCCTTCATTTTTTTTGTAATGGTATTACCTGCTGAAGGCTGCATCAGTTTAGTAAAATAATCACCTAACCATCCCGGCTTAAATGCTGAAGATGCAACATAGGTGTTATAATGCAGCTTGCTTTCAATAGCCGGGATATAATGCCTGCTGTAAAAATTGAGGTGCTGTATTACCTGGGCAATGCTCCATTTGTTTTCCCCTGGCTGGTATTGTAATAATTCAGCCGGCAATTGTTTCCATTTGTTTGCCTGCAGTATAATCAGCTTTACTTCATGTTGTAAAAGCTCCAGTAGTTTGTTGCTGTTAATTGTCTTCATCTGTAATAATTTTTTACAAATGTGCTACGCATAGTTTACCTAAATCTTGGTAAATACCATGATTTATATTTTCACCGTACTCAATAGTTTACTAAAGTTGGTGGCATCCATCCCCAAATACGAAGCTATGTACTTGTGCGGCACCAGGTTCAAAATATGAGGACTGCGGTGCAGCAGCGCTTTAAATTTTTGTTCGTTGCTAAAGCTCTGTAATTCTGCCTGCCGCAGCAATACACCTTTTAATGCCAGTGCAGTTGATTTAAAAATGAGCTGCTGTATACCGGGATATTGCTGGGCTAGTTCCATCAATTGAGCATAACTGATCTTCATCAATGTGCTTGCGGTAATGGTTTCCAAAAAATAGAGCGAAGGTGTTTGTGTAAGCAGGCTATCCGCTACGCCGCTAAAAGAAGGTGCATACGTAAAGACAATCGTTGCTTCTTTTCCATCATCACTGCAATAGAATGCACGCTGTATTCCATCTACCACAAAGTAGAGCCAGCGTTCTGTTTCACCGGCTACTGTTAAAACTGTTTTTCGTTTCACCGTTACCGTTTGCCAGCCTTCACATATTGCTGCATTCTCTTCTTCTGTGAGTGGGTAGATCTGCTGTAAAAATTGGCTTAGCGAGGTAGTTTCCATTTGTTAAAGGTAAGCAGGCTGCATCAATCATTCTGTCAATTCATCAGGAGAAAAGTTCACTTCATCAATTAACTCCTTTATAAAAAATCTAAGTGAAACTAACCTTGTGGAAAATAAAGTAAACCATGAAAGAGACAATTGCAACCAAACAAAAACGTATCCTGTTTGCTAATTTCCCGGCAGACGGTCATTTTAATCCACTTACGGGAATAGCTGCCTACTTGATGAATGCAGGTT
>CAZDHQ010000182.1:0-6167 GCA_964505135.1 uncultured Ferruginibacter sp. | reverse complement strand
TATGACGTACGCTGGTATTCATCTTCAGCCTATGCCAACAAAATTAAAAAGCTAAACATTCAGCATTACCGTTTTAAAAAAGCAGTGGATGTACCGGATAATAATTTTGATATGGTGTTCCCGGAAAGAACAAAAAAGAAAAATCCCATTTCAAAATTGAAGTTTGATATTATCAATGCCTTTATTCTTCGTGGGCCGGAGTATTACGAAGACATCAAAGCTATTTATGATGAATTTCCATTTGACCTGATGATTGCAGATTGTGCTTTTACAGGTATTCCTTTTGTAAAGGATTTGATGAAGATCCCTGTACTCTCGATCGGTGTATTGCCTTTAACAGAAAATTCTAAAGACTTGCCACCCTGTGGACTTGGAATGGAACCTTCTTATTCTTTTGTTGGAAGAATCAAACAAAGCTTATTGAGGGCATTTGCCGATAGAGTAATATTTGGGCAGCCAAATAAATTATTGCACCAATTATTTGATCAATATAAAATCAAGCACAATAAGGAAAGCCTGTTTGATATGCTCATACACAAGTGTGATTATCTTTTGCAGAGCGGCACCCCCGGATTTGAGTACAAGAGAACTGACATGAGTACAAACATTCGCTTTATTGGTCCGCTGTTACCGCATGCATCAAACATTGAAAATAAGTGGTATGATGAAAGGCTTGACCAATTTGAAAAAGTAGTGGTAGTTACCCAGGGCACTGTTGAAAAGGATATTCATAAATTATTAGTACCAACCCTGGAAGCTTTTAAAAATACATCCACACTGGTTGTATGTACCACCGGTGGATCAGGTACTGCCGAACTTAAGGCAAAGTATCCTCAACATAATATCATCATCAAAGATTTTATTCCTTTTTGTGAAGTGATGCCTTATGCAGATGCTTACATTACCAATGGTGGATATGGTGGCGTAATGCTGGGTATTCAAAACAAGTTACCATTGGTAGTGGCCGGTGTGCATGAGGGCAAGAATGAAATATGCGCAAGGGTTGGTTATTTTAAATATGGCATCAATTTAAAAACAGAAAAGCCTTCACCTGCGCAGATAAAAGCTGCGGTGCAGGAAGTAACCACTAAAAATACCTATAAACAAAATGTAAAAAGATTGGCGCAGGAATTTGCTCATTACAATCCTTACCAGTTATGTTTGGAATATGTGACAGCGCTAACAACACAGAACAATGTGGCGAAAACACAAATGAAAGCCATTGTTTCTTATCACTAAACTTAATCTGCTATAAGTTTTAAAAATGGGATGTTTTGAGCATCCCATTTTTTATATCATCAGTTTTTCAATTTCATTTCATCCACTATTATCTACAATTTGTACATACTCTAATTGACAACTGTATTGTAATGAACAACCTTTGTGGTATCAAATCAAAAAACAAAACTAGTCATGAAAAAAATTCTCTCAGCGCTGCTGGTTGCAGCAACCATTTTTACTTCCTGCAAAAAGGATGACAACAAGGTAAAAGAAAAAATCTTTAAAGGGCCTGAAACTATTTTCCAGCATGGTAAAGCATGGACATGGTATGAAGTGGATGATAATGATGCACCTGTAAGATTGGGTATTGCTATTGATGATGCTGCAATGAATAGCCTGGACACATCACATCCAGAGGCGCCCGGTCATCATCATGAAAACAATGTAGTGCTTCCCCTTCATCCAAAAGCATCTGCTACACCATTTAACCATGTAGGGCTTGGATGGAATCCATATGGCCACGAACCAGAAATGATCTATGGGTTGCCTCACTTTGATTTTCATTATTACATGATTTCACCGGAAGCAGTTGCTGCTATTCCGCCTTATGAAGTGGACAGTACCAAATTTAAAAACTGGCCTTCTGCTGATTATTTTCCAGCAACCTACATCAATCCAGGAGGAGGTGTTCCGCAGATGGGTTGCCACTGGTTAGATTTCACTTCACCAGAATTGAATGGCGCCACTTTTACTCAAACATTTATCTATGGTTCTTATGATGGTAAAGTTACTTTTTATGAACCGATGATCACCGAAGCATTCATTAAGAACAATGCAAACTTTGAGAGAGCAATCCCACAGCCTGCTAAGTTTCAAAAACAAAGTTATTATCCAACCAAGATGCGTATTGCAAAACAGAATGGTGTAACCAATATTATCCTTGAAGGATTCGTATTAAAAAATCAATCTTAAATATTAAATAAAAAAACAAAAGCCATGAAAAAGTTAATCGTATGCCTGTTGGCAATCACTGCTACATTAAGCAGTTTCTCACAGTCCCTCACCAATGAAAATTACGGTGTAAGAAAAATTAAAAGCACAGAAGGTATCAAATCATTGGTAGTAAATGACCAGGTATCTGTAGTACTGTTAAACAGTTCTTCTGATGAAATTAGTATTGAAGGTGATAAGAATGCAATTGAGTTGTATGCTGTAGAGCAAAAGAAAAACACTTTAACGGTAACTAACAATTCAAAAGATGACAGGAAAGCTGCCATCGTATATGTACCAGCAGGTTTAATAGACCAGATAACCATTAATGGTAATTCGGCTGTTACAAGCAAAGAGTTTTTGCGTAACAAGCAGATTGCTGTGTGGATGAATGGGACAAGTAATTTTTGGGTGAAAACTTACGGTAAAGTATACGTACAGGCTGCTGATGGTTATGACTTTACTTATGTAGCAAAAACATTGGGTAAATAAAATTAAAAACACCTGCCGCTTAAACGGCAGGTGTTTTTATAAACCGATTCAAAAAGTAGTAAGATGAAAAATAAGCACTTTGGTAAATTAATTAACAGCGTAAGGGTAGGTATCGCAACTCTATTATTGGTTTTTATTTCGGCATTCATTTTTTCGTTCAGCACTCATAAAATGAATGACGATTTTTTAAAAGAACTGGGCCTTACAAAAACAGACGCTGATCAAAAAATAAGTAACAGTATTATTGGTGGCTATCTTGATGCCTATGGTGCAAGGAATGCTAAAAATATAGCGCTTGGCAAAAGAGCAGCAGTAGTAAAAGATTTATTGCTGTACACAAAAGACTACGTAGCCTCACCTGCCTTTAAAAAGGAATACGAAGCTATGCGCCAGAGTCATAAGCCAGTAATGCAAACTGCCCAGACACCAGAAGAGATGAAGAAAGGATTAATAGAGCAGTATAAAAAAAGCGTGGCTGAAACAGAGGCAACGCTAAAAAAAGCAGATGCTTCCGTAAAGGCAATTTTTGAAAAAGCGTTGACCGATGCTAAAGCCGAATTAAAGAAAGTGGAAGACCCGAACAATGAAATGCTGCTCAGCTATAAAGAGAGCTATCCTGAAATGGCAAAGCAAATGGAAGCCAACAATAAATTTCTGTTGCAGGATTGGGAGAAAAAATATCCTGCAGACCCTATGCCGTTTGTAAAACAAAGACTGGAAGAGTTTTTAAAAGAAACAGCAGATATTGATTTTACAGCAACAACAGAATTAAAGAACGGAAAAAAGGTTTTTACCGATAGCAAATACGAAAGAAAAAGCAACCGCTGGAAAATGGCCTATCGTGCAGGAAAAGAAGTAGTAGAACCAGCAAGAGCTTTTGTTCAGCAATGGATTAGCGAAATAAAATAAGCAGGGTTTTGATTATGGAAAAACAAAAAGGAGCAGCGATGCTCCTTTTGTTATTTCATAAGGATTTAATATTTTATAAAGCATATTTTCCTTCTGTAATCAGTCTGTCTGCAATTCTTCTTCTTGCATCTTTGCCGTTAAATGGATTGGTTTTAGTAAAGCGCTTAAGACCCAGCAGCATCATTCTTAATTCATCACCTTCAGCAAATGCATTGATAGCATCCTTGCCGGATTTATTTGCTTTGTCAATCGCATCGTTTAGATAACAACGCATCATGTCAATATACACCTGGCTTTCCGCCTCGCCTTTTTGATCCACCATCTTCATTACCCTAAGCAAGGTACTTTCTGCTACAAAAGTTTCTATCGCCATATCAGCAATATTCATCAGTATTTCCTGCTCATCACTAATCTTCATCATCAGTTTTTGTACGGCTGCACCTGCCACCATCAATATTGATTTTTTCAGGTTTACAATCGCCTTGCGTTCTGCAGCAAATGGGCTTTCATCTTCATTGCCAAATTCAGGTATGCTCATCAGTTCTTTTGAAACCGCCATGGCAGGACCCATCAAATCCAGCTTTCCTTTCATCGCTCTTTTCAAAATCATATCCACTGTTAGCAGACGGTTGATTTCGTTGGTGCCTTCATAAATGCGGTTGATGCGGCTATCACGATAGGCACGGCTCATCGTGTATTCGTCGCTGTAACCATTACCACCAAATACCTGTACGCCTTCATCCACTACAAAATCGAGCACTTCACTGCCATGCACTTTTAAAACAGCACATTCTACTGCATACTCTTCTGCTGCACCAAGCAAGGATTCATTAAAAGGTTTGCCGGCTGCTGCCAGTTCTTTTTCTTTATCATCAATCCATTTGCTGGTTCTATACAATGCACTTTCGCAGGCAAAGATTCTGATAGCGCATTCAGCCAGCTTATGTTTGATTGCCCCAAAATTGGCAATGGCAGTTTTGAACTGTTCTCTTGTTTTAGCATATTCAATGGCATCACTTAGTGTGAGTTTACTGCCACCAAGAGCAGCTGCACATAGTTTTAATCTACCAATATTTAAAATATTAAACGCAATGATGTGGCCCTTGCCAACTTCACCTAATAAATTTTCAACCGGCACTTTACAATCCTGGAAATACAATTGTACAGTGGATGATCCCTTGATGCCCATCTTATGTTCTTCTGCTCCCTGGGTAAAGCCTTCAAAGCCACGTTCAACAATAAACGCAGAAAATTTATCGCCATCAATTTTTGCAAACACGGTGTACACATCAGCAAAGCCACCATTGGTGATCCAGCATTTTTGTCCATTTAAAATATAATGTTTGCCATCTTCACTTAGTACGGCTGTTGTTTTTGCCCCCAAAGCATCACTGCCGCTGTTGGGCTCTGTTAAGCCGTAAGCACCTTTCCATTCACCTGTGGCCAGCTTCGGAATATATTTCTGCTTTTGTGCTTCGGTACCAAAATATAAAATGGGCAAGGTGCCAATGCCGGTGTGAGCAGCCACGGCCACGCTAAACGAGAAGCCGCCACCCAATCCTTCATTCACCAGTGTAGCTGTGATAAAATCTTTTCCAAGGCCGCCCATTTCTTCCGGAATGGAAACGCCAAGCAGCCCCTGTTCGCCGGCTTTCACCAGCAGGCTCGGCATAAGCCCGGGCTCCATCGCATCAATGCGGCCAACAATTGGATGTACTTCTGCATGCAAAAACTGCAGGCACATGTCCTTTACCATTTGTTGTTCTTCAGAAAAATTTTCCGGAGTAAATGTGTCGAAAGCATTGCTTTCTTTGATTAACCATTCACCGCCTTTAAGGGGTGTAGTGGCAGGATTTGTTGTTGTGTTCATATGACTAGAATTAGCCCCCATCCCCAAAAGGGGTGTTGGAGTATGATTATTTAAACAATTTTCATTTTAGCAAGTATCGCTGTTTCTTATATTGAAGTACACTCAAGTATAGTATTGTTGCTTTTAACCTCCCTTTTGGAGGGAGGTGGAGGGGCCGCCTTACTTCAAATTATCATACACCATTTGCAGCACCTCTTTCGCTATTTCTATCTGTCCATTGGTTACACCTTCCAACGCTTCATTTAGGGTTTGATTGGCCAGCTCCATGGTTTGCTCCTGCAATTGCTCGGCTTCTTTGGTAATGTAGATCAGGTTAATACGGCGGTCATCTTTGCTGGGTACTCTTTTCACGAGTTTCAGTTTCTCTAAATTATCCACCAGCCTGGTGATGCTGGGCTTATCTCTAAAAGTAGCATCACATAGTTGCTGCTGGCTCAGGCCATCCTGTTTCCAGAGTTGATAGAGTACACTCCACTGTTCAATCGTTATATCAAGTCCCGCCTGTTTAAAATTTTTCTGCAATCGCCTTGCAATTGCGGTACTGGCTTTACCTGTGATAAAGCTGTACAGTTCTCCTCTTTTAAATTGGTTGTTTGGCATACTGTTGTTTATGCAACTAATCAAAATTAATCATTCGTATAAAAATGAAAAAATTATTTTTGTGTCACCGGCTTTGGGTTTTCAT
>CAZDHQ010000181.1:0-7599 GCA_964505135.1 uncultured Ferruginibacter sp. | reverse complement strand
AAGTATAAGCGTATCCGTTATAAGGGTATTGTTTGCGACCGTTGCGGTGTAGAGGTTACAGAAAAGAAAGTGCGTCGTGAAAGAATGGGCCACATCAAATTAGTGGTGCCTGTTGTTCATATTTGGTATTTCAAATCATTGCCTAATAAAATTGGTTACCTGCTGGGTATGAGCTCTAAGAAATTAGAGACCATTGTTTACTACGAAAGATTCGTAGTAATTCAGCCAGGTTTACGTGCAGATAAAGGACAGAACTTTGGTGATTTATTAACCGAAGAAGAGTACCTGGATATTTTGGATACTTTACCAAAAGACAACCAGCACTTGCCTGATGAAGATCCAAACAAATTCATTGCTAAAATGGGTGCTGAAGCTGTACACGATTTATTAGCAAGAATTGATCTTGATCAGCTAAGCTTTGATCTGCGTAATGCAGCTGCAAGTGAAACTTCACAGCAGCGTAAAGCTGATGCATTGAAGCGTTTGAGTGTAGTTGAAGCTTTCCGTGATGCAAATAAAAGAATCAACAACCGTCCTGAATGGATGGTAATGCAATACATTCCTGTGATTCCACCGGAATTACGTCCATTGGTTCCTTTGGATGGTGGTCGTTTTGCATCATCAGATTTGAATGATTTGTATCGCCGTGTAATTATCCGTAATAACCGTTTGAAAAGGTTGTTAGAAATTAAAGCTCCTGAAGTGATCTTACGTAATGAAAAGCGTATGCTGCAGGAAGCGATTGACTCTTTGTTTGATAACAGCCGTAAATCTAATGCTGTAAAAGCAGAAGGTGGCCGTGCCTTGAAATCATTGAGTGATGTATTGAAAGGTAAGCAAGGTCGTTTCCGTCAGAACTTGTTGGGTAAACGTGTTGACTATTCTGGTCGTTCGGTTATCGTGGTAGGTCCTGAATTGAAAATGCACGAATGTGGTTTGCCAAAAGATATGGCTGCTGAATTGTTCAAGCCATTTATTATTCGCAAATTGATTGAAAGAGGTATTGTAAAAACAGTGAAATCTGCAAGGAAACTGGTAGATAAAAAAGAAGCTGTTATTTGGGATATTCTTGAAAATATATTGAAAGGTCATCCTGTAATGCTGAACAGGGCCCCAACACTTCACCGTTTGTCAATACAGGCATTCCAGCCAAAATTGATTGAAGGTAAAGCGATTCAATTGCACCCATTGGTAACAACAGCGTTCAACGCTGACTTTGATGGTGACCAGATGGCAGTACACGTTCCTTTGAGTAACGCTGCAATTTTGGAAGCCCAGTTATTGATGCTTTCTTCTCACAACATTTTGAACCCTCAAAATGGTACACCGATTACACTTCCTTCTCAGGACATGGTTCTTGGTTTGTACTACATCACCAAGGGTAAAAAATCTACCGACACTGAAAAAGTAAAAGGAGAGGGCAAAGCTTTTTACTCTGCTGAAGAAGTAATTATTGCTTACAACGAACAGCAGGTTGATTTGCATGCACATATTAAAGTGAAGGCGAACTTCAGAAACGAAGATGGCTCTTTAACATATAAACTGATTGAGACTACTGTTGGTCGTGTAATATTCAACCAACACGTTCCAAAAAGTGTAGGTTTCATCAATGCGCTATTAACTAAGAAATCATTGAGGGAAATCATTGGTGACATTATCAAATGGACCAATGTTCCTACCACTGCTAAGTTCCTGGATGATATTAAGCAATTGGGTTACCGTATGGCATTCCGTGGTGGTTTGTCATTCAACATCAATGACCTGATTGTACCAGATATTAAGCAAGAACTGATTGAAAATGCAACTGGTGAAGTAGATGAGGTTTGGGATAACTACAATATGGGTTTAATCACCAATAACGAACGTTATAACCAAACAGTAGATATCTGGAGCCGTGTGGATACCAAGATTACTGAAACATTGATTCGTGAATTGGCAGCAGATAAACAAGGTTTCAACTCTGTGTACATGATGCTTGATTCCGGTGCCCGTGGTAGTAAGCAGCAGATTAAACAGCTGGCTGGTATCAGGGGATTGATGGCTAAACCACGTAAATCAGGTTCATCTGGAAGTGAGATCATTGAAAATCCAATCCTTTCTAACTTTAAAGATGGTTTGAACGTATTGGAATACTTTATCTCAACCCACGGTGCCCGTAAAGGTCTTGCGGATACAGCGTTGAAAACGGCGGATGCTGGTTACTTAACCCGTCGTTTGGTTGACGTTGCACAGGATGTGGTAATTAACGATGAAGATTGTGGTACACTTCGTGGTATTGCAACTTCAGCTCTAAAAGATAATGAAGACATCATCGAACCATTGAGCGACAGGATTGAAGGTCGTACTTCATTACATGATGTTTACCATCCTGTAACAGAAGAACTGTTGGTAAGCGCCGGCCAGGAAATTTCTGAAGATGATGCTAAAAAGATTGAAGAAAGCGGAATTGAAGCCGTTGAAATTCGCTCTGTATTAACCTGCGAAAGCAAGCGTGGCGTATGTGTGAAATGTTATGGTAAAAACCTTGCTACAGGTTACACCGCTCAAAAAGGTGATGCAGTAGGAATTATTGCTGCACAATCAATTGGTGAGCCTGGTACACAGTTAACGTTGCGTACTTTCCACGTGGGTGGTGTGGCTGGATCAGCTTCTGTTGAATCTACCATGCCTGCCAGGTTTGATGGTACCATCCAGTTTGACGGTTTGCGTACGGTATCTTCGGAAGATGCAGAAGGTAAAAAGTCACAAGTGGTTATCGGACGTACCGGTGAGGTTCGTATCATGGATGTGAAAAATGATCGTTTGTTAATTACCAATAATGTTCCTTATGGTGCTGTGTTGAATGTGAAGGATGGACAAAAAGTAGCTAAGGGTGATATCATCTGTAGCTGGGATCCGTTCAATAACGTAATCGTTTCTGAGATCAATGGTACTGTGAAATTTGAAAGCGTTATTGAATGTGTTACGGTTCGTGAAGAAGCAGATGAGCAAACTGGTCACAGGGAAAAAGTGGTTATCGAAACAAAAGATAAAACCAAGCTTCCTTCAATTATCATTGAGGGCAAAGAAAATAAATCTTATAACTTACCTGTAGGAAGCCATATCGTAATTGAAGAAGGAGATGAAGTGAAAAGCGGCCAGGTGTTGGTAAAAATTCCAAGGGTATTAAGTAAGTTGAAAGATATCACGGGTGGTCTTCCACGTGTAACTGAGTTGTTTGAAGCTAGAAACCCAGGTAATCCTGCGGTAGTTTGCGAAATTGATGGTGTAGTTACTTTTGGTAATATCAAGCGTGGTAACAGGGAGATCATTGTAGAAGCAAAAGATGGTGTAATAAGGAAATACTTAGTTCCATTGACACGCCAGATCCTGGTACAGGATGGTGACTTTGTGAAGGCTGGTGCACCATTAAGTGACGGACAGACAGCTCCTGCTGATATCCTGTCAATTAAAGGACCTTTTGCAGTACAGGAATATGTGGTGAATGAAATCCAGGAAGTATACCGTTTACAGGGTGTAAGGATTAATGATAAACACATTGAAGTAATCGTTCGCCAGATGATGCGTAAAGTAACAATTGAAGATGCTGGTGATACAATTTTCCTTGAAGGTGATGTGGAAGATAAGATTGACTTTAACAATGAGAATGACAACATCTTTGACAAGAAGGTGGTGACTGACGCAGGTGAAAGCAGCAAATTAAAACCAGGTCAGATTGTAACACTTCGTGACATCAGGGAAGAAAATTCAATCCTGAGAAGAGCTGACAGGAAACTGGTTGAATACCGTGATGCCAAACCAGCAACTTCTTCTCCATTGTTATTGGGTATTACAAAAGCTTCATTGGGTACACAAAGCTGGATATCTGCAGCATCATTCCAGGAAACAACCAAGGTATTGAGCTCTGCTGCAATACAGGGTAAAACTGACTTGATGATGGGCTTGAAAGAGAACGTTATCACAGGTCATCCAATCCCTGCAGGTACTGGTTTACGTGAGTTTGAAAACATGATTGTAGGAAGCAAGGAAGAATATGAATTGCTGATGACAACAAAGGAAGCGATGAGCTTTGATGAAGAGGAATAATGCTTACTTGATTTATAGTTTTACAAAGCCGCCTGTTACTATCAGGCGGCTTTGTTGTTATCGTGGTTCTAATTTTTGATTCGGTCAATATCAGAAAAATAAAATAATATTGTTTTGATATTCCAACAACATTAAACTTAAAAACGATTGATTATGCCAACCCGTAGAAATTTTATCAAACAATCATCTCTTGCGGCAGCAGGATTAGCCTTAACTAATGATAGCTGGTTTAAAAGCAAAGAGCTTATTGGGCTCCAATTATACACCCTTCGCAGTGAAATAGCAAAAGACCTTGAAGGAACTCTAGCCAAAGTGGCTGCAATTGGTTTTAACTCAGTAGAGTTATTTGGTTATGGGAATGGTAAATTTTTTGGAAAAACGCCGGAAGAGTTTTCTGCGCTTTTGAAGAAAAATAATTTAAAAACACCAAGTGGGCATTACATGATGATGGGCTACTTAACCAAAGGTGATGAAGACGATATGAAAAAGACAGTAGCCGATGCTGCTAAGATGGGGCATGATTATATCGTGGTGCCTTACCTGCTGGATAATATGCGTACAAGCCTGGATGATTACAGGAAGTTAGCTGCAAAATTAAATGTAGCTGCTACAGAGGCGAAAGCTGCTGGATTAAAACTGCTTTATCACAACCACAATTTTGAGTTTAAAGACTGGGGAGAAGGCAAAACTGGATTTGAAGTTTTTGTAAAAGAAACAGATCCATCCATGGTAGGTTTTGAAATGGATATTTATTGGGTGGTGAGGGCTGGCCTTGATCCGGTAAAAATTATCAAAGAAAACCCGGGAAGAATAAAAGCCTGGCATGTGAAGGATATGGAAAAGAAGGTAGAAGCTACAGACACCACCAATGGAGATCAGTATTTCACAGAGGTAGGAACTGGCATTATAGACTACAAAGAAATCTTTAAACACAAAAAGGAATCAGGTATGGAATATTTTTACGTGGAGCAGGACCAGGTGAAATTGCCTGTGTTTGAAAGTATTACAAAAAGCTATGGTAACTTAAAAAAAATTGTGGAGGGGTAGCTTAAAAAATTGAATCATTTTATTATAAGCCTGGTTAATTACCGGGCTTATGCTTTAGGGAGAGCCTGCTGTTTAAATTTTCAGGAATCGTAACTTCTGTATGAACCTGCATTTGTTTTATTATTTAAAAATAATTTTCGTTTCGTAGGCTGGCAGCGCTTGTGTTCAATTTAACCTTTGCTTATATTTAATAACTATAGTGCGAACGATTTTGAGCTAGAACAAAAATAATTGGCAGAAAAATAAAATATTACAATGAAGACCTTAATTGCTGCAGCCTTTTTATTGATGGTAAATAATTTTTGCAATGCGCAGGTATTTACTTCTGAAACACGAATAGATACAGACCCTGTAAAAGTATTTCTTAACCCACCAGCAGATGCAAAACCTGGGGTTCTTTGGATGTGGATGGGAACCAATATCAATAAAGCAAAGATTACAGAAGACCTGGAAGCGCTAAAGAAACAGGGTTTTAACAGAACTACTATGTTTAGTCTTGCAGATGCGGTGAATCCATGGAGCGCTATTATTCAGAATTCACCTACACCAGAGCTGGTTTCATGGACAGAGCCCTGGTGGAAAATGGTTCGTTTTGCTGCAGAAGAATCAAAAAGGCTGGGGATGGATTTTGGCATGTTCAATGGCTCTGGTTATGAATCAAGCGGCGGCCCATGGATCACGCCTGAACTCTCGATGCAGGAACTTTGCTGGAGCACCAGTGAAACGATCACAGGCAATACACATATCAATCTGCAATTGAAAAAGCCTTCAGTGGATCCACGTTCTAATATGCCATTCCCGGTTTATAACCTTGCTACAGGCTTAACAGAAAAGCCGGAAATAGAAGCAAGAAAAACTTACTATGTAGATATTGCAGTACTTGCGTTGCCCGCTAAGGGTATCGTACCCAGGTCAAGTGTAATAGATTTAACAGCTAAGCTGCAGCCCGATGGAAAGCTAGACTGGGATGCGCCTGCAGGTGATTGGATCATTTATCGTTTTGGTCATACCACTATGGGAGCACTTATTCAACCTGCACAACCACAAGCCGTGGGATTGGAATGTGATAAGATGAGTGAGACAGCTGTTAACTTCCATATTGATCATGTAATTAATGAAATAAAAAAGCATTTGGGAGACCTGGTTGGTACCGGTTTTACACATGTACACTTTGATAGCTATGAAGCAGGGGTGGCTACCTGGACACCAAAAATGAGAGAGGAGTTTATCAAAAGAAGAGGTTATGACTGTGTGCCTTACCTGCCATCGTTTTTAGGCCGCACCATTGAAGGAAAGGACTCAGCAACGGTGGATCATGATTTTTTTGCCACCATACAGGACTTGCATAGAGATGTTTATTTTACCACCATTTCAAAAAAATTAAAAGAGGCCGGGCTTACTTTTTTATGTGAACCATACGGCGGGCCATGGCGACAGGATGATGTGATGCCATTGGTACATCATGTAATGACGGAGTATTGGACTAACAAAGGGGTATATTCACCCTATGAATTGGATCCAACAGTGGCGGCTTTGCGAAAGTCAGGACATAATTTAATAGAAGCAGAAGCTTTTACCGGGCAGCCTGCAGACAGTAAATGGAGTGAAACACCAGGTTGGTTGAAACCTATTGGTGATGCTGCTTTTTGTGCTGGTGTAAACAGGATAGTGATCCATCGTTTTACTCATCAGCCTTTTGATAAACGTTACCTGCCAGGAAACGCTATGGGGCAATGGGGCACTCACTTTGACCGTACGCAAACCTGGTGGAAAGAAGTGCCTGCACTGGTGCAATACTGGCAGCGTTGCCAGGCATTGCTGCAATGGGGGCGTTACACTGAAGCTCCCAATGATTTTACTGCCTATGATAATGCTGATAGCCTTGAACTGAAATACATTCACAGAAAAAATAATGGTACTGATATCTATTTTGTAGCTAACACCAGCAGGCGTGCAGGCAAGGCTAACTGTAGTTTTAAAATAACAGGCATGCTGCCTGAAATGTGGGATCCTGTAAATGGCTCTATGCGTTTTCTTCCTCAGTATTATGAAAAAGACGGTAATACTGTTGTGCCATTAAATTTTGACGATGCACAAAGCTGCTTTATTGTTTTTAGGAAGGCAACGGATAAGAATAAACGAAATGAAAAACTCAATTTCCCCATATTTAAAGAAGTAATTACAATTGCCAGTCCATGGAAAGTACAGTTTGATAAAGCATGGGGTGGCCCTTCAAACCCAGTTACATTTAGCAGCCTGCAGGATTGGACATTGAATGAGCAGCCGGGCATAAAATATTACAGCGGCACGGCAGTTTATCGAAACATATTCAGCGTACCTGCTAACATGTTAAGTAAGGAACAGTCGCTGCTAATTGATCTGGGCACGGTAAAACATTTAGCACGGGTAAAAATCAATGGTAAAGACCTGGGAGTACTATGGACTGCACCATGGCGAATATCGATT
>CAZDHQ010000180.1:0-7609 GCA_964505135.1 uncultured Ferruginibacter sp. | reverse complement strand
ACCACGGTGTTTTTCCAGTACATTGGAAATGCCATTGAAATACTTCCACTGGTGCCCAGCATTTTATTGATGTTTGGATTGGTTCCATCTGTTAAGGTGATGTCCATTTGATCAAATGCTTTTTTCCAGTTGATCCATTCTGCATCCAGTGAGAGCCGAAGTTTTTTTGCTGGCGCAAAGAAGATACCTGCTGCCAGTGATTGTGGCAAACCAAATTTTGCTTTTGCATTGTAACTGTCCTTCACACCCTTACTTAAATCAATGCCCATCTGTGTAAACATTTGCATGGCTGCAGCCTGTGCTTCTTCACCACTCATTTCAGGGTTCTGCTGCATGATCATCCCTACTGCTTTACCAAATGCATTGTTCATTTGATAAGTCATGTCCATTAGTGTTTTACCGTTTTTATAAGTAAGATTTACTGGCAGTGTGTAATTGATACCGGCAGAAAATTTTTCACTTGGTTTAAAAGCCACACCGATCTTTCCGTTAAAACTTAAAGCAGTCAGTTTTTGTACATCTGCAGAAGCTACTACTTCATTGTAATCAAAGCCACCTGAAGTAGCAGGCGCACTAAATATGTCACCATAGGTAATATGTTTGGATGGATCTACAACCCCAGCCATCTTGCTGGTTGGCATGCTCATCGGCATTTTAAATTCTACCTGCCCATAAATTAAATCGGCAGTAGCGCCAACGGATACACTATTAGACAATTTATACGCAACAGAGCCACCACCCTGCATCACAGCAAACTTAGAGTGATAAGGCTGTGGAATAGATGCACCACTATTGTTTACATATAATGCATGGTTCAAATCAAAATCTGCGCCCATACCGCCCTGTGTAAAAATGCCTGCACCCCAGGTAAAATTTCCTGTTGGCTTTGCAGCATAGCTAATGCAACCCAATGGAAATACATTACTCTTACCATCGGTATTGTTCAAACTATTTTTATAATGCACTGTGGGCGCCATTAAAGAGATACTGATATCTGCCTGTGCATTTTTTAGGAAGGCCAGGCCGGCAGGATTATTCATCATCAAAGAAGGGTTATCAAACACTGCCACTGCCGTTCCTCCACGCCCCGAGGTAACTGCATCAAAGCCTATTAATCTTGTACCGTTTTGTGCGTAAGCAACTGCCAGGTTCATCATGGTGAGTGCTGACAGTAAATAGATCTTTTTCATTAGTCATCGTTTTATACATTGATTGGGTCTGTTGTATTATTGGACTTTAATCTCCGGCTTAAATATGATGGTAGCTTTAACAGAGTTGGAGATCAGGCAGGCTGCTTCTGATTTTTGCAGTATGCGGATGGCTTTCTCTTTATCTGTGTCATGCGTTACCGTTAGTACAGGTGATAAAACAATTTCACTGATCAGGTACTTGCTGTCAATGCGTTCAAGCTTACCGGTAGCATGACTTTCAAAACTGATAAAATCAAATTTTGAATTTTCCGCAATGGCCAAGAAGGTTGTCATCAAACAACTGTCAACAGCCGCTACCAGCAGGTGTTCAGGAGACCAGATGCCCGGCATTCCTTTCGGGAATTCAGGCGGTGTAGCTACTTCTATATTGGTATTTAAAACAGGAGAAGTCATGATGCCTTTGCGGTCTTTCTCCCAGTTAATGTTTACTTCGTAATAATGTGC
This sequence comes from uncultured Ferruginibacter sp., assembly GCA_964505135.1. Classification (GTDB taxonomy): domain Bacteria; phylum Bacteroidota; class Bacteroidia; order Chitinophagales; family Chitinophagaceae; genus Ferruginibacter. The sequence continues at coordinate 5,954 of CAZDHQ010000180.1, read as the reverse complement.
AGTATCCATACAATTGAGTTTTTAGTGTTTTGAATTTTCATTCACGGACACTAAAGTAGTATGGGCAATATGGCAGCGGTGTAACTTATATCACACTATAGTAAACAATGACAAGCTTCATCATTTGTTATGATCTTAGTCGCAGGAAATACTAACTTTTATCAGGAAAGCTGGGCATCCAGGTTCAGGATTTCGATGGTTTGGTTTTTAATTATTTTGATCATCTCTCGTTCAGCCAGCTTTTTCATCAGCCTTGAAATTACTTCCCGGCTGCTGTTTAGTTCATTGGCGATGGCGGTGTTATTAATGGTAAGGATATTGGTTTGATGAACCTGCTGTTCTCTTTTTAAATAATGCAGTAGCTTTTCATCCATGTTTCTGAATACGGTATGATCAAGCGTAAGCAGTAGTTCTTCAAAACGCCGGCGATAGGTTTGCAATACAAACTGGTACCAGCTTTTATAATCATGCATCCATTGATCCATCAGTTCCACGGGCACAGCAATCACCGTAGTTTTTTCCACGGCCTTGCCCATCACTTCGCTCTTTTCATTTTTAGCGCCGCTGATCATGGATAAAGCACAGGCCTGGCCCGGCTGCAGGTAATACATAAAGTATTCATGACCCAGTTCATCTTCCCGGTAAATTTTTATGAGGCCATTTACGATCAACAAAATGGATTTAAAATACTGCCCGGTTTTCATCAGTACTTCACCGGTGTCAAAAGTTTTTATTTCAGCATGTTCCTCCAGGTTTTGCAGCAAATCATTTTCAAAAGAAGGAAATGCATTGCGGAGATCGGTATTCATGGTATAAAGATAGGGAAGCGGAGGACTATTTTTTGAGCGTTTGGTAATGAATACTCATTGACGTTAATTTTTTCTGTAATTTCCGTAAATGCTCATCTTAACCCAATCCTAAAGTCGTTCAATTTTTTATGCCAGAACTTTCACACAGGGCCAAAAGATTTCTAGAAAATCAGCAGAGATATCCAAGTACTGTTAACAGAAAAGAAATTATTGAATCGTTCCTGGATAACGAGGCTCCTATTTTTGAACCTCTTATCAAGTTTCAGGAAAAATATAGTGGCTACAAATTCCTGGCTGGAGTTGTGCCAATACACTTCGGGCTTTTACAAGGCGACGGAGGATATCCGGCGAGAACAGGTACAGCAATAGTAGAATTTCGATCATCGGAGACGAGAGGCGCAAACTACCAATTTGTCTGTGCCACGTCAGAATTCCCAATGGATTTCACTTTAGATGAAAATGGTTGCTACTATGAAGACAACACGATTGTGGCTTCTTGTTTTGAGAAAACAATTGAACATTTAGCAATTTGGAATGAACTAAGCGAAAAGAGTGAATTTAAAACAGTGCTACAAAACCAGAAGGTTGATATTCATGATTTAGATAAAAGATTGGGATTAACAATTATCCCTGAAGCTTCTGACGCATATACGCTATGGTTTACTAACGATATAACATACCTAACACAATGCGGAGGACGGACAACAATCATTTCATCAGGCAACTTCGAAAATATTAATGCAATCTTGAAACAACAATGATTAAGAAAAAACCTTTTACTGCTTTATTTATCATCTTAAGCGTATTTCAATCCTGCTTAATGCTTCCCTGTTCTAAGTCACATTATTTTACTGCTTTAGATAAGATTGAAAACGACAGCGTTAAACTTCAAATATTCAGCACGCCAAAATACAAAAGCTATGTTGTAACAAACATGGATAAAAACGTACAGGTATTTATTCAGTCACCTGTATTTGGAAATCCAAATGAGTTTTATTTAATGAAGAATCAACCTTTCTTTGAAACTGAAGCCAAACAGTTTGAATTACAAGTAAAAGATCGTAAGTTTTATAGGGACGATGCTTATAAAAATGTCAGGCTGAAAATCATCGATGGAGGCGGAGAAAGGACAATTGTTTATAACATGAATAAAAAAATAAGTGGCAGTAAATAACAGAGAGAATTTACAGTCATGCTCTAACTCTAAACAAAATCACTATGATCCAATTCGCCCACACCAATATCATTACAGACGACTGGAAAAAACTGGCCGACTTTTACATACAGGTTTTCGGCTGTATTCCACTCTTTCCTGAAAGAGATTTAAAAGGAGAATGGCTTGACAAAGCAACCAAGATTGCCAACGCACATTTAAAAGGTATTCACCTGGCATTACCCGGCTATGACAACAAACTGCCTACGCTGGAAATATTTCAATACGAAAAGAATAGTGAAAACTTAGCCCCAGCAGCAAACAGGAAAGGTTTTGGCCATATTGCTTTTAAGGTATCCAATGTACAGGAGTTAGTACAAAAAATAATTGACCGCGGCGGATCATTGCTGGGTAAAATAGTAGAAACAGATGTACCCAATGCTGGTCATCTCACATTTGCTTATACAAAAGATCCGGATGGAAATATTATTGAAATTCAAAACTGGAGTTAGTTTCTTCAAATGAAAACACTTGATGTCATTACCAAAATTTCAATGTCTTTAGCACTTACAGCAGCCCTGCTCAGTATTATTGGCATTATTAAAACAGGTTTTTATCCGGGCATCGTTGTGCTTTCTGTTTTGGCTTTGATTTCAATTGCATCAAAGCGCTATGCAAAAAATATAAACATTAAGCGGGAGAAACTACAGCCCAACGTTATCACCACACTTATCATTATTAATTTCTTTTTGATTTTAGTGGTAATATGGATGGCATTTGTAATAGTACATGATCGTGTGCTGGGTGATTGCTGTTGAATACCTAAGATTATTCTTAACTTTCATCATTTGTCAACAATATGCAACCTAATTTATCAATGTTGTTTATTTCAAATCCACGTTCATATGCCTGCTATTAATTTTTTCCTAAGCCTGCTCTCTTTAGCTGTTAGTCTTAACAACCCCGCTAAAGTTGACCGTATATATGACACAGCTCATTTTAAAATTTACTACACGGCGCTGGATGATGGCAACATCAGGGCAATTGCAGACAGTATTGAAAATGGATATCATAAAATCACAGCTCATCTTCAATCGGGAGATTTGCCTACAGTAAACGTTCACTTATACCAGGATATAGCAGACTTGCAAAAAGTTTTTCCAGATTTCCCGGCATGGGCTGTTGGACAGGCTACCAGCGTTTCGGAAATACACATGATTACTCCGAACGATCCAAAACAGGATTACCAAAACATGCTCAGAAATATAAAACATGAATTTGCTCACTGTGTTTCCATTAAAATAAACAGCAATATCGCCAATAATCCAAGATGGTTGTGGGAAGCGGTCGCATTATATGAAGCGAATTTTCCATGGGATCCAAAAATGCTTGATTATTTGGTAAAACAGCAACCGCCCTCAATTAAAGACCTCAATGAATTTTCAAGCCCCAGGATTTATGAAGTGGGATATTTCGTTGCTCAATTCATTGCTGAAACTTATGGACCTAATGCTTTGAAATCTTTGATTCAAAATAACGGGAATGTAAAAGAAACATTGAAGATGAGTGAGGAAGAATTCACAAAGCAATGGTTTGTTTTGTGAAGAAAAAGTATGGGATATAGTCAGTCATTGTAATTAAAACATGACTTCACATAATTCTACAGACCACTTTCACGAGCTCTCCTACTATACCTTGTCCCACCAGGGAAAAGATTTTATACACCAGCATGCAGTAGACGCCTTTACTGTACAGCATGCAACAGAAAACACCAAGCCCATTGCCCTGTATTTTGCATTGGCCGGTTTGTATTTATACCTTGAAAAAATTACACTGGCAAGCAAGTGCAAAATGCCCATGTACAGATGAGCAATAAAATAAAAAGGTTTCCTGTATTTAATTTACCATCATTTAGAGGATATATCACCGTTAACGATGTAATGGCTTGTGCTCCCGGCAATGACAGAGATACACAAATTAAGAAATGGTGCGAAAGCGTTTGGGATGCTTATAGAAACGAAAGGGAAAAAGTGATTTCTTTTACAGAGGCCATTTTGACTTAGCCAAACAATTTCATTTTGGTTAATTTTACTATCAAGGACAGATCAATACTTTATAGATTGAAGCCATGGATACGCAAACAAAAAGAATAACGGTTTTACTATTCACTATTTACCTGTTAATCCTCGCCTGGATCCTACTCTTCAAATTAGGTGTACAATTTTCTTACATGACAACCAGGAGTGTAAACTTAATTCCGTTTAAAGTACCTACCATATTAAACGGCCATGTAGATAAAGGTGAAATGATTTTAAATGTGATCGTCTTCTTCCCGGCGGGTGTGTATGTAGCCATGTTATTTGAGCAATGGCGTTTTGCAAAAAAGCTGTTAATTGTTTTTTTAATCAGCTTCGTTATTGAAGCATTACAGTATTTATTCGCCATAGGTGCATTTGATATTACAGATCTTATTACCAATACCAGCGGCGGATTGATTGGTATCATTATATACTTTGCAATTGAAAAAATATTGAGTAGCAGCTTGAAAGCACAAAAGCTAATTAACATCATTGCATCAGTAGCAACAGTAGTGCTGCTTACTTTGCTCATACTTTTAAAATTAAATATGCTGCCAATAAGGTATCAGTGAAAATTGCGATTGCAGAAAAGGCAGCATACAAATTTCAACTCATACTAACCTCACACAATGTTGATAGAAATAATAGACAGGCCAATTTCGGGACAATACTTTGAAATACACTTCGGTGAAACATCCTCTAACTGCCTTTGGGTAAAATTTACGGACAACGCAAACGATATTTGGGTAGGATCATTTGAGCAAGGTTTGGTACTAAACAAAACCATTATCCACAGCCTTGAGAAACAAAATAAAGCCTTTGTCATTGCATCTGGAAAAGGCTATTTAATTGACGTTGTCAATAAACAATCACTAAACAAGAAGGAAATTTTACATATTAAGTGTGCTATTCTAAATGAGGACCAGACCAATATTTATTTCTCAAATGGTTTCAACGTGCAGTCGATAGATTTGAATGGGACATTGACGGTTCTTTTGGATGAGTATTATTTTGACGAGATAGAACTACTTAAAGTAATGGATAAAACCCTTCATGCAAAATATTGGTATTATCAACGGACAAAAGAACCTTTCCATCTTGAAATTGACCTCGACACAATAGAGATTAAAGATTCTTATTACAATGACAGCTCTCAGTAAGCATTAGGACGAGTAGTAGCCAAAAGAAAATACAATCGTAAGAAGCAATTTAAAGGACTAAATAAAAAGAGTAGCTGCGCCATTTTATACATCCTAATCAATTACCAATTTTTAATCCCTAAAAAAAACTCCAAAATAAATTTTGCGAAACCAATTAGTTGCGCATATATTTGCAACCGAATAGTTTCATAATTAAAATCGAATCAAATGAGACGGGATATTTTCCAGGCCATTGCCGACCCCACCCGACGGGCCATCATCAGCCTGATTGCTTTACAGGCTATGACGCCCAATGCCATTGCAGATAACTTTCACACCACACGACAGGCAGTTTCCAAACACCTGCGCATACTTACCGAATGCAACCTTGTAAAGCAGGAACAACAGGGAAGAGAAATTTATTATTCACTTGAAATTGAAAAAATGAAAGAGATAGACAAATGGCTCGACCAGTTCAGGAAGATCTGGGAAACCCGTTTCAATCAACTGGACAAGGTATTATCAAACATGAAAAAACAAAAACGATGAACACCAACTTATTTGATTTTACGGTAGACAAGCCGGCTAAAATGGTTTACATCAGCAGGGAGTTTGATGCTGAGCTGCCGCTGGTATGGGATGCATTTACCCAACCTGAATTACTAGACCAATGGTATGCACCTGCACCATTCACCTCCAAAACAAAACACATGAATTTTGAAGTGGGCGGTAAAAGATTTTATGCCATGGTAAGCCCCGAAGGGCAGGAGTATTG
>CAZDHQ010000179.1:6283-7638 GCA_964505135.1 uncultured Ferruginibacter sp. | reverse complement strand
TGAAAGACCAATGGCCAATCAAAACAAGAGCCTTGGTATGTTTAACCTGGATGGAATTCCTCCTGCTCCAAGAGGTGTGCCTCAGATTGAAGTAATATTTGATATTGATGCCAACGGTATTTTGCATGTAACAGCAAAAGATAAAGGCACTGGTAAAGAACAAAAGATTACCGTGCAGGGTGGTAGCGGCCTAAACAAAGATGAAGTGGAAAAAATGAAAGCTGAGGCCAAGGCACATGAAGCAGAAGATAAGGCAGCAAGAGAAAAAGTAGATAAGATCAACCAGGCAGATAGCTTAATATTCCAAACTGAAAAGCAATTGAAAGAGTTTGGCGATAAACTAAGTGCTGATAAAAAAGCGCCGATTGAAACAGCTTTGAACAAACTGAAAGAAGCGCATAAATCCCAGGATGTGGCAGGTATTGATGCAGCCTTAGCAGAAATGAACAATGCATGGACAGCGGCAAGCGAAGAAATGTATAAAGCTACCCAGGCTGGTACGCAGCAGGGACCAACAGGTGGTGAGCAACCAAACCAGGGTGGGGGAACTTCCAGTTCAGATCATGTAGAGGATGCACAGTTTGAAGAGGTGAAGTAATACCGATCATTATACATACAAAAAGGCTGTCTCAAACTTTTGAGACAGCCTTTTTATATTCGGTAAGATGATGGAGAAAGTTTTCGGTTAAACGACACTAAAGGCGTTTGTTTTACTTTTGAGGCTTCCTCTTTTTTACAATCATTTCATGTGTAAATCAATTGGTAAGTTAGGATTCATTAATGTTAGCCAATTTGTAGCTGGCATTTAATGTAACTACAGTGTTATTGGTTCGACTGAGAATTTGATAGAATAACTTTCTTATTAAATTGGCTGCTAACGATAGTAAAGCAACAACCGGCAGTTTAAAAACCAGTCGCCCGTTTTCTTAAAATAGAGTTTTACATACTAAGGCAGCAATACCTTATTAATTACATGGATTACAGCATTGGTCGTAATGATATCAGTTGCATTAATATTAGAAGTCTCGGCATTTCCGTTTACTTTAATTCCATCTTCAGTAGAAACAGCATCTGCTGTAATCCCACTTCTTCAACTATGATGTCTCCAATGCTTTGCTGCTCAAATGTGGTGTTGTTAGACTTAATTACTTCCTTTTTGGCAGCTTATCAAAAACAGCTACGCTGTAGAAGTCAATGTTTTTAGGAATGTGATTAGTTTTCTTTTAAAATGATTTTTTTAATAACAGCATAACAAAAAGGCGTTTAATTTTTTTAAATCTTAAACGGAATTATAAGAAGTAAAGAGTAGATAATATAAGTATGTAAATAACCTTAGTAATCAATCGCGTCTTTCG
>CAZDHQ010000179.1:0-6273 GCA_964505135.1 uncultured Ferruginibacter sp. | reverse complement strand
AAGGTCACTACTTTATAGTAGTAACCTTTTTATAACTAGATTTATAAAGATATTATCTCGGCCCTGTGTACTTTAACTGAATTTTTGTAACCCTTGTATTAGGAGCAACTCCCCAGTCAAAAGCTAAATAGAAAGTTTTACTATCAGGATCATAATAATTATCTTCCCCAACGGTATTTTTCAATGTCGCGTTTGCTTCAGATTTAACGGTTACCAGGTTAGTAGCAGGATCAATCGTTAAGTAAACTTTATTTACGCCTCCTACGCCTCCTCCACCATGCCAATAAAGTCCATCAAGATAAACAGAATTTGGTCCTTTCGTACTTAGTCCTATATCATCTACACCAGATACTTCACCGCTTAAGTTTGGATCAGGGCCATCAGCCGAATTTCTGGTGATTACCCCTGTATATGAATACATACCATCCCACTCATTCTTTACTGCTACACCTGCAAAAGCTTCTGTTTTATCAGGGTAAAGTGTTTTACCGCCTCCGTCTGTTAATTTGAAGTACATTGCGTATGTATGAGCTAAGTCCCACTTAGATCCGTCAATAGCTATTGATATAGTAATTGCAGAGATACCAGGCGCAAATGTAACGGTAAAGTTGTCTCCCGATTTTTTTACACCGTTACTTTCTACTACAGTATAAAGACTATCTGGTATAGGTTCAAAGGTTGTTCCATTAGCATCGTTATAGGACTCAATTTGTGTTGGATCATTCACCACTGTTACAGTAACTGTCTTATTGATATCTTCTTGAGAAACTTCATCTCTTCTGATAGTTACTAAATCGGCAGTCTTAACATCAGTAAAAATCGAAAAGTATTGAATATTCTCGGGTGATTCTCCTATTCTAACTCTTGGAGTTCCTTTGGTACCAAGCTCTTTTATATCATTTTTAATACAAGATGTGAGGGATAAAAGCGCTAGAGCTATCATCCATACATGCTTTAATGATTTTATTTTCATAATAAATATTTTAATTGTTTGCTTTTGATTGAATATTACTGATCCCACCATACTCGTCCATCTTGTGTATCGCCGCCTGAAATCCTTGAAACAGCAGCTTCATAGTTAGCTTTATTAGACGTAGACTCAATTGTAGCATATGTATATCTTCTTGGAATTTGACCACCCTGGTTTGAAGCGTCTGGGGCTGGAGTTAATTGAGGATAGCCTGTTCTTCTCCATTCTGCCCATCCCTGGAAACCATCTGGGTAGGTAGCAATATATCTCTGTGTAGCAATTTTGGCAATATTAGCACCAGTGCCCGCAGGCGCTGATAAAGCCACACCAGATTGTGTAAAGTAAGAAGCCGCAGGTTCAGCAAGGCCCCATTGCTCAAAAGATGCCTTTATACCACTTTTGTAAAGCTCACTTGCTGACTCAGAAGTCCAGCCCCTATCAGCAGCTTCAGCACGTGCAAGAAATACTTCTGCAGCATTAACAATTACTACTGTGCCATTTTTAGGACGAAGGTCTGCTCTTAAAACTCTTGCCCAATCTGTATTTGAATTGGCCCAGTTTTCAATTGCAGATCTGTTCAATCCATAAGGTACACCAGTGGTAGAGCTACCGAAGGCATTTTGACGACTATCATTTATTGAAGCCATAAGGGTTGTCATAGTTTCGCTTTCTCCAATATCTTTCCTGCCATCGTACAAACTATACCAAGGACTGAAGTAGTTTGCGCTGGGATAAGTTACCTGGAAGTTACTGCTGTTATCGGCAATGTAACCACCGCTTGCACTTAACGCATTTTTGAATTCAGTTGCTGCATAATCAGAAGCGTTAGGATACTTCTTTGATAGACGCAAGGCCATCAACATTCTCAGAGAATTTGCTAACTTTTTCCATGAGGAAGCATCTCCGTTGTAGATTAGATCGCCGGTAATTAAAGATGAGTTATCAAATTGAGCAACAGCTTCAGTGAGCTCAGCAATATTGCCTTTATAGATGGATTCCTGTGTATCGTAAACCGGAGTCCCATTTCCCTTAAGCGCCTCGGAATATGGCACTTCACCCCATCTATCAGTCACAATCCAAAAAATGTAAGCTTTTAATATCCTCGCAACTGCACTCTGATTGTTGCTGGAATTTATGTTAATAATATTTTGTAGATCCATTAATGGACCGGAATAATAACCGGTAAAATCAGCTTGTAAAGATGACGCCTGGTATAAACCAGCTCCCGGATACTGTGTTTCAGAGAAATATTGGCAGAATAATCCTGCAGTGGTATTGGCGGCATTACCAGACAAACCTGATTCGACGCCAGTTAGCAAGGCTGCAACTGTAGGTTGCGATGTAACAGCTGGGTTATCATTCGTATCTCCAAAGTCTTTTAATTTATTGCAGGCGCCAATGATACTAAGCATGGGAAGCGCCAGTAATAATGTCTTTATATTTCTTTTCATAATGATTTCTTTTTAGAACTTTTACTAAAAACTAACTTTTAAGTTAATACCAAGGCCCCTGGTTCCAGGTAATTGTGATTGTTCACCGCTCAGATAACTTACTTCAGATGGATCCAGATCTTTGGTTTTAGCATAAATCAAAACAGGGTTTTTTGCTACTACTGAAACGGTTGCCCTGCTTATGTAGCTTCCCAGTTTAGTGTTCTTAACAGGAATTTGATAACCCACAGAAACTTCCCTTAATTTAACGAACGTCAAATCGTAAACAAACTCATCAAAAGTTGAGTTACCATAAAGTCCCTGATAATATTGCTGAGCACCAACGTACATGTCTTTTGGTTTACCATCCGTATCTACTCCAAATACATGGACACCACCTCCATTTTCAACCGCATCACGTACGGGGTTACCTTTATCGTTATAAGTAGCAGTTCTAGCTGTTAAGCCGGAGTAACTACCCCACATGTCAGAAAGTGAAAAGAATTTACCGCCAGATTGATAATCTATGTTAACGTTAACTAAGAAATTACCAATCTCAAAACTATTCTGAACACCGCCGGTATATCTTGGTAACACACTGCCATAATACTTGAATTCACTTTGGTAGGAACCATCGTCATTCAGGATAGGTTTACCATTCAACATTTTAATACCGCTTCCATATAACTGTCCCCATTTCATACCTTCTGTATGAAGTACATAAGGTGTAGATAAACTCCAAATTGTGCTTACAGAACCTGTGGAGCTAACATTTGGTGCAATTTTAACCACCTTGTTATCAAGTAAGTAAGAGTAGGTGGCATTGATTTCCCACTTCAGCAATTTTGACCAAATTGGGCGGCCGGTTAAAACGATATCAAGACCCTTTTTGGTAACTTTACCAGTATTAGTAAGCTTAGAAGTAAAGCCGCTGGCACCATTAATTGTAACAGCATAAGGAATTTCATCCTCAGCTCCATCCCAATAAGTTGCTGTGGCACCGATCCTGTTTTTAAGAAACTTCAATTCAATGCCAATTTCTTTTTGTCTTTTAACAGCTCCATGAATGCTTGAATCAACAAGAGTATTAGGAGTTGACATCGGGAAATAGCTGCCCCAAAGTGCACCTGGAGAGTAAGCAAAACCAGGATATCTGTAAGCACCAAAAGTAGTAGATGAAGTACCCAGCGCTGTTGGTACCTCACCCCATGAAGCTCTTAACTTACCAAAGCTAAGTGCTGGGATTTTTACGAGGTCACTAAAGACAAATGACATACCGAACGATTTTGAAAGGATGCCATTGTTGTCTTTTGGTAAAGTTGAATACCAGTCATTTCGTAAAGTAACATCAGCAAATACAAAGTTCTTGTAACCAAAGTTTGCAATACCATAAACAGCGTTGTATTTTTCAACTGTTCTGCTATTATAATAACTCGCAGGGTCTTTTGAGTTGCTGATTGCATAAAGGCCGGGCACATTTAAACCATTTACTGTACTTGCACCATTGTCTTTGTAGTTCCATTTAAATAAATCTACACCTGCATTAGCATTGATGGAGAAGTCAGCGATTTTTTTAGAATATGCAACCATTAATTCTATATTCCTACGATTACTGTAGGTATTACCAGAACCATAAAAAGCTTTTAAGCCTGTTTGAGTTGCACTATTTTGAAGTTCAGAAGTTGTCACATTTTCAAACCAAGTGGTATTTTGCTGCTTTCTATAAGTTCCTTTTATTCTTAGGTCTGGCGTAATTTTATAAGAGAGAGAGACATCTCCATACAACCTGTCATTACTATTTACATTTCTAATGTTTTCAAAGTAAGTGTAAAAATTATACCAATAGTTGCCCCCCAAAAATGCTAATTCATCTCCCGGCCCTGCATAAACTGTAGGATCATTATGATTCCAGCTAGCATAAATTCCTGAAGGTGTTCTTAAATCTTTTAGTTCCTTTACGATCCCCATGTCAAGGTCACGGTGAAACCATGAACTAAATGAACCAGCAGACTGATTAGCGTATCCATCATCAAACTCACCCTTAGTGTTTTGGTTGATATAGTTGATGCTTGAGCTTAAAGTCAGTCGTTTATTTAAATCAATGCTTGAATTAAAGTTTAGTGTGTTGGTACTACGGCTTGAATTAGGTAAAATCCCTTTAATATCAATATTACCGTAGGAAAAACGCATGCTTGCGTTTTCTGTAGTTTTTGATAAGCTGATTGAGTTGTTTAAGGTGAGGCCTGTGTTCCAAAACTCCCTTGCATTATTTGGCTGCGGTGTTAGCTTGGCTGTTTTGTAAGAATATTTTGTACCACCATACCATGCATACCATGGAATATATTCCTGACCTACCATTCGTGGTCCCCAGCTAGCATCGTCTGAATAGTTGGGATAATACTTGCCATCTAATGCTTTCCATTCCTCTGGTTGTCCTTCCTGCCAGGTGTATTTGATTAAATCCGAAGAGTTTCCACCCGCATAGGAGTTTTGATAGTTTGGTAAAATATAAACCTTTTCAGCTTGAGCACCCAGGTTTAAATCAATCCCTAAACCACTTGCATTCTTTTTTGCTTTTTTGGTAGTCATTACAATGGCACCGTTTGCTCCCTGGCTACCAAACTGAGCGGCAGCTGCAGGACCTTGTAATACTGTTACGTCTTCAATATCATCCATGTTAATATCGCCGGCATTTGGCAGAATGGTACCATCTACTACATAGATAATATCCTGATCGCCACCAAGGCCGCTTGTTCCTCTTAGTCTCACTGTACCCTGGTTACCCAGCAGTGCAGAAGACTGACTTCTTACCTGTATACCAGCCACTTTACCAGCTAACGCATTGTTTAGGTTGGTTTGACGGATCACGTTCAATTGATCTCCACCTACTACTTGTGCTGAATACGAAGTACTTCTTGAAGTTTTTTTGGTGTTATAAGCACCAGTTACTACTACCTCTGTTAATGAGGATGTGCTGCTTTTTGCCAAAACAACATTTACTGAATTAGAAGCACCTACTGTTACTTCTTTGGTTGTTACACCTTGTGCAGAAAAAACAAGCACATTTTCGTTTGAAGCTTTGATACTGAATGCACCATTTGCATCAGCTACAGTAGCTATTTTAGTGTTTTTCACCTGAACCGTTGCAAAAGGAACAGGATCTCCTTTGTCGTCAGTTACACGGCCTGTAACTGATCGCTGCTGCGAAAATGCCAACAGCCCACACATTAGAAGTGCAGATAAAAGCAGTGAAATTTTTCTCATGCGAAGTTTAATTATTATGGTTATAGATAAAGATTCAAACAGGGGGTAATGCCCTTTTGTTATGGAAAACAGTCAGTTTAGTTTTTACAGTTACAGATTCAGCTTGCTTTGGGCTCACAAACTGGCATAGCTAGTTTTCTAAGGCCTCAGCGAGAAGCGACAAATATAACGTAAAATGTTTCTTTTTGTTAACATTTCTTTGACAATATTTAATTATAGATCGCTGCACGGATTTTTTTTGAAAATTTTCAATTGAAGGTTTTTTAACGTCAAGTATATTTTTTAAAACTTTTTCCAAGATATTAGGCATCTTTTTAAAATTCTACTTCCTGGAGCCCCTCATAATTAACTGGTATGTTCATATAAAAATTTGCCTTACCTACCCTTACTGAGCCCATAACTTTTACTGTGACCTGTTTATTTAGAAGGGCAGTAAGACTATTTTTTAAGATATTCTTCATATCAACTTCCAAAACCACCGGTATAATAAATTGATCCTTCCTGGGGATAGTTACCTGGTACTCCTGGGTGCTGTGTCCTAGAAAAACGCCATTGATAAAAATATCCAATTCGGTTCTCTTAAGCTGAAGGCCGAAATTATTTGGATTG
>CAZDHQ010000178.1:0-7662 GCA_964505135.1 uncultured Ferruginibacter sp. | reverse complement strand
AGAACCATTGAAGCCAAACTAAAAGCAGAAGGCAAACCGGTTGGTGGTTTTGGTTTGAGCTGGGGCCCATCAGTGGATGGTGAAGACCTGCCTTACCAATTATTTTCTGATGAAGCATTCCAATTGTCGAAAGATATTCCGCTGATGATTGGCACCGTAAAGAATGAATTCATGGCTTCTGCTTTTGCAGGATTGAGCGGCGCTTCAGCAGAAAAAGTAAATGACTTTATTAAGAACCGCTACAAAGACAAAGCGGATGCTTATATCGCAGCAGTAAAGAAGGCTTATCCCAACGATACCAAACCAACAGACCTGATTGATGTAGACGCTATGTTCAGGCCAGGTGCTGTGGTACAGGCCAATCAAAAATCTGCTATCGCTGGCGGTGCCCCAGTTTACATGTATTTGTTTACCTGGCAATCGCCGGTGATGGATGGAAAATACAAAGCAATGCATTGTATGGAATTACCTTTTGTATTCAACAATATCCAGCGCTGTGCGGAGATGACCGGCGGTGGTAAAGATGCCATTGCATTGGCGGATAAAGTAAGTGCTGCATGGATAGCATTTGCAAAAACAGGTAACCCGGCACACAGCGGCTTACCTAAATGGCCTGCATACAATGCTACCAATACTGCCACCATGCACTTTGATAATAAGTGTGAAGTGATGCCGCAGATGGATAAAGAATTGTTTGAACTGGCGTGGCCGAGATAAAAGATTTTAGTAGAAAAGATAAACCCACCGATTTTTTGGTGGGTTTTGTTTTATGAGTTATTGCTCACTAATGCATAGTCAGATAACTAAAGTATGAACTTGCGTGAATTATTTCCTGTCAATATCAATAATCTCACCATCAGCCAGCATTTTCTTTAGTTCCGCTTTTGAAAATCCATATACGTCCTCGGAATATGCTGTATCACCCTTTCTCTTCAGATCAGACAATCCTGTTTCTTTATTTGATTCAAAATTATGTGGCCGGATAAAAACCGAGTCAGCACTCACATCTTCTACTTTATACAGGGTGTATTGATTTTCTTTTGTCTTCACTTCAAACACATCTCCCGTTTGCGGCGCTAGTATTAGCTTGGCATTTTTTGCATCTTTTTCTTTTCCCTCAATCACAGCAAATACTATCAATACAGCAATAAGTGCTGATCCAATAAACATCCAAACAGGTGTTTTAGTCTGCGATTTTAGATTAGCATAAGCAGTTTTTAATGCAGGCGGCATCTGGTTTAATTTCAGCACCTGCTTGCAATGATCACATTGGCTCACACCCGTTTTACCAATAGGAAAAAGAGGTATCCAAAATACATGTGCATATTTTTGAAACACGTGCATGTCAATTGTGTTTTGATTTCCGCAGTTAGGGCATTTGTCAATGATAATGTCTTTTGCAAGCTCTTTCGCTTTGCTACCGTAGATGATCATGTTGGTTAAGGTTTGTGGTTTTATAAAGATGTAATATGTGAAATTAGATTGGCTTTTGAAAAAGATATTTTCAACCTGCTTATTTGTTTCACCTGTTTGTTCAAAGACGTTATTTCTGTAGCTCAATCTTCATCTCGTTACAAAATTCTTCCAATCTTTCTCTGAAATGATTTATTCGACTATCCTCACTCCAGTCACTTCCTCTCCATATAAGTGAAGAGCCGGCTCCACCTGATATCATTTCAATAATTATCTTACCCTGTGAACCATTACTAAAATCCACCCTGAAACAATTGACGATATCATTGTCATTTAAAAAACTAAAGTCTTCATACAACCTGATAAAGCCGCCAGGATAATTGCTTTCGTGTGCTTGTTGATAATACTGTCTTACAAAGTGGCATACCGGCTCCTGTATATTATTGCCGGTGAGTGTAAAAGTTTTTGTAACCATAGCTGTTTAGGGTTATTGATAAAAATACAGTTATTTTATTGATACGAATCAATGCTGCTCTTTATAAGCATGATCTATCGGGAACGCCTTGCCGGAATAGGCTTTTACACTTGTCCATTCCATTGCCGGTTCTTTCCAAAAAGCATGACTAGCGGGCAAGCCTAATGGTAAAAATGCCAACGTACATAAATACAGACTGCCTGTTGAAATGTAAGATTCTCCTACACCTGGTTGGTGTCCACAAAAGCCAATGGTAAGCCAGCCATTTGCATCAAATGCACCTGGCGCCTGCATACTTCTTTTGATTACAGCAGTCAATGCACTTCTAACCTGTGCTGGTGGAAGGCTTGTCGGCAATGCGTCCTGCAGCGCTAATTGCGACAGCAAATGAAAAGCACCGCAGCGATAAGCAATGGATCTGCCTATTGGAGGGAAGCTACCTTCGGGTGAAATCAATCTTTCAAGCACTTCTGCATAGCGCTGAGCACGGGGTAAATACAAACTTTTATTTGCTGCATATTTTGGTATGGTTTGCACAATGTCAAGCATCATAGGTTGTATCACAAAACTATTGTAGTAATCATTTGCCAGCATCAGACCATCTCCATACACACCATCACCCTTGTACCATTTTTCATGCTGCTGCAATGCATAGTCAACAGGCTGATCATTGTAGCTACCGGTGAATTGATATAACGCAGCTTCAATCATAGCAGAAAAAAGCAGCCAATTATTTTCAAAAGGTTTAATGACCCGGGTGGACTCCAAGGCCTGCACCAGTTGCTCTTTTGCTGATTGATTTAAATTACCCCACAACTGCTTAGGAGCACGCAATAATGCCTGGGCAAGAAAAGCAGCGTCTACCAGCGGCTGATAGTTTTGGGTGAAATTGAGATGGCCCGGTTGAACTGCAGCTTCTACAGCATTAACGGCAAGCTGTATAAACTGCATCCTTTGTTTTGCTTCTGCATCATCACCAGCGCCTAATTCCAGCCAGGGCGCTATGCCTGCCATTGTGCGACCAAGCGCTTCCAGGTAAGTTACTTTTTTCCGGCCCTCCTCTTCACCTGCAGCAGCCTCCACCGGCATCAGCTCTTTCAATTTCCCTTCACTCATCGTCTTCAATACAGGATAAGCAATTTTGGTCAATAGCTTAACCCAATCTTTTCTGTCATTGGTTGTGGTTGGTAGACCAGCTGCATTTGTTGTATTTGAAAAAGGCAATAATCCTGCTGCGCTTGCGATGGAACCTGCTTTTAAAAAATTTCTTCTTTTCATAATAACAGTATCTAAAGCAAATGTAAGTGGAAGCAATGAGGAGCCTGCCTTAGGGTTGCCAACCTTTCCAGAGATCAACCTTTTCAATAGAAACCTTTAAAAGGTTGGCAACCCTTGCAATAGTAAGCTTATTCAGAATTGCTTACATTAGAGCATGAAATTACTTTGTTCTATTTTACTTTTTCTTCCGTTACTATTAGCAGCACAGCAAGTGCCATTGAAAAAAGGAATGCTGATTACGCATTCCGTTATTATTAAAAATGCAGCTTACCAATTGGATGCTGATACCAGCTTATTGTCTCCGCTCATTGTGGTAGAAGGGAGTAATATTGTAGTTGACTTTAATGATGCAATCTTACAAAGCAAGTCTGCCATCAATCGCCCTAATCTTTTTTATGGCCTTGCCATACTTATCAAAAAAGGTTCTTCCAATGTAGTGCTGAAAAATGCCAATATACATGGCTATAAAATTGCAGTAATGGCAGAGGGCGTTGATAAACTCAGTATTGAAAACTGCAATTTCAGTTATAACTATCGCCAGCAACTGCACAGCAATTGGCAAAGAGAAGATATCAGTGACTGGATGAGTTATCATCACAATGAAAACAAAGAATGGTTGCGCTATGGCGCTGGTATTTATTTAGATCATTGCAATGGTGCCACAATAAAAAACAATACAGTCACCAACGGGCAATGTGCATTGATGATGACCAACTGCGATAGCGCTACGGTTACTGGCAATAATTTTTCTTTTAACTCTGGTCTTGGTATCGGCATGTACCACAGCAGTTTCAACCGTATTTACCATAATCGATTAGATTTTAATGTAAGGGGATTTAGTTTTGGCAAATACTACCGTGGGCAGGATAGTGCAGGTATTCTTGTATTTGAACAGTGTAGTAACAATATGTTTGCGTTTAATTCAGCCACCCATAGCGGCGATGGCTTCTTTTTATGGGCTGGTCAAACCACCATGGATACCGGTGAAGGCGGCTGTAATGACAACCTTTTATATGGTAATGATTTCTCCTATGCACCTACCAATGGCGTAGAACTAACGTTTAGCCGTAATCGAATAGAAAAGAATATAATCGAAGGTTGTGATCATGCAATCTGGGGCGGCTATAGTTATCAAACAGCTATTATTAGAAACTCGATTAACGATAACAGGATTGGCATTGCAATTGAGCATGGTCAGAGGAATAGTATTGCAGGCAACAGTTTCAATAATAATAAAACATCCATCAGATTATGGTCGAGAGCACAGCAGCCTGCCGACTGGATCTATGCTCAAAAAAGAAATACTGCCAGCAAGCAATATCAAATTAGCAGGAATGATTTCAGCCAGGAGAAAACCGTGTTTGATGTGATGGGAACGGATAGCATATCGCTGTCAAAAAATTCATTCCATACAAATGGAACCCTTTATAAATTAGGTGAAAGGGTAAGCCATCTTGATACGACCAGCGAGCTAGCTGATGAAGCAAGTACAATAATAAACGCCATTGATTTTATTAAAGACAAAAACATCCTACGCAATAAATTTCCCTATGGCAGAAAGCAAATGCGTATCAATGAATGGGGACCATATAATTTTGACTATCCCTGTTTGTTTTTAGACAGTGTTTATAACGGGAAATACTTTTTCACTGTTTTTCATCCCGGTGGTAAATGGAAGATGACAAATACAAAAGGATTTGCTGTTTCTTCCTCCAACGATGATGAGATAATTGCAACTGCAGATTCAACTATACAAAACCGGCAAATTAATTTGGCATACACAGGAGCAGCGTTTAAGGATATGTTTGGCAGACAGCAGGCTCTCGGCAAAGCCTATCCGTTTGGTTACACCGAGTTTGATCCGCTATGCAAATGGAATATCAATTTTTATAAATGGACTAGTGACCCCAATAATTTTGACGCATTTACACAATCATTAACTACGCCGATTCACAGCATTACAGTCAACAAAATTGATTTTACCTGGTGGGGTGAAATTGATAAACAATTACCGAGAGACTCTTTTGCTACCGTTGCCGAAACAGATATGAATTTACCTGCCGGTGATTATGAAATCAGCATTACCGCAGATGATATGGCTAAGCTGCTCATTGATGGAAAAACCGTAATTGATGCATGGGATAAAAAATATATGGTGCTGGATGAAAACACCAATCATCCCATAAACATTCATTTAGACGGCAAGCATCATTTTAGATTGGTGCATGCGGAAGTAGATGGATTGGCTGATTTGGTATTGTATATAAAGCCGTATCGGTAAACAAACTATTGCATTCTTCATTTCAATTACTCCATCCATTTCTTAATCATCCCCTCATATAATTGCTGCGCCTGTATCATCCATGTTAAGTCTTCGGCCTGGCTGGCCAAATGAAAATACCTGTCTGGTAAATAATTGGATGGATAGGCAATGAACCTGGTTTCGCTGTACACATCTTGCAGTGAATTCCATGCAAGATGAAAATTAGCTAAAGCTTTTTTTACCTTCTGCATGCCAGCTTTTTGTTTTGATTTATCAGCGTCATCCGTTTGTTTCAATGCCAGCAATAAAGCGGGTGTTGTTATTTGAAAATCATACATGGCTTTGGACAGTCGCCAATAGTACCGGTTTCTTTTACTGCTGTTTTCTAAGCCATTTAATCGTGCCGATAACAAAGCAGTGTCCTGCATGAGAGCCGATGCTTGGGCCAATCTTTCCTTGTATTTTTCTGTCCAGCTACCAGGTAATTTTAAATCCGGCAATTCTATTAATCTTGCAGTGTAATCAAAAACAGTTTTCTCTCTTTCTTCCAATGGCTTAAGCCAATGCTCCACCTGCTTCAGGCTTTGCAGGTAATTGTCATCGTCAAAAATGTTTCCTTTCCTAAACATTGCTTCATACCAAAACTCAGATCCCTTTCTTAAACGATCAAACAATTTTTTATAATCAGCCATAGTCAAACCAAACTCTCTTTGCAGCCAGGCTGCATCATACTCCTCCAATGAACGGCCTTTGGGGTGCCAGCTATATTCTGCTGCCGCAATAAATCCACGCCAGTAATTTTCCATGTGCGGACTTTTATCATCCCAGGCTGTGCATAGCATGCCGGGGATATTTTTTTCTGCAGCTAATTCAATAAAACTTTGAATGCAGCTAATACCGGTTGATGCATTGCCTTTGTTCCTGTCATCCTGCTGAAATAAAAATCCACCTTCCGTATTGGTTGCAGTAGCGATCATTGCATTCAATCCATGCTTTTTATACCAGTCCAATGCCATTGCATTGCCGGGCTGTTCTGCCATGCTGTAATTCCAGCGCATGTACACACAGTTGGTTGGGAAATCAGTTTGCAAACTATCGAGCACGCCTACCCCATTTTTCCATGCTTCCTTTGCCTGGGCTGCAGTTACTTCATCATTCCAGGTACTTGTGTACAGGCCTGCATACTGCAGTGGCATATCATCCCAAAAAATGGGAATGCGGTTATGTTCTTTCGCAAAGGCGCAGACTTTTTTTAACCAATACAAGTTAATACTCATCATGCCTTCCTTATCCGCAGTGGCTTTGCAGCGGGGGCACAAACCGATGTTGCCGATTTCATCGCCACCAATGTGTAAATATTTGGAGCCGGGTGTTGCTTTGATGGCATCACTGTACAGATCAAACAGCACTTTGTAAGTTCCTTCATCCATGGGGCAGAAAGCCCAATGATTCCAGGGCAATTCACGAACGGCTTTGTATTCATCATGCTTTAAGATAAAAGTGGCATGACCAAGGCCCTGCACTAAAGGCGTGATCTCAATATTTCTTTCTCTTGCATATTTTGTAAGCGCTGCCATTTCATCAATACTCATTGCCTGCGGCGCACCCACCAATGGTTGAGCTTGGTAACGCAACTTATCTTCAAACTCAAAAATTACAGCGTTGATTTTATACCGGGCCAACCGATCAATGCTTTGATAATAATAATTGAGATGATCCAGGTGATGCTTTACATCAAAGTGAACAGCACGGTAAGTGAGCACAGGATAATCGGTGATGGTACAGGCTGGTAATGGCTTCTTATAATCTCTTGCATCTTCTAAAAGCTGTTCCAATGTTTGACAACCGTAAAATAGACCTGCCTTTGTTTTTGCAGTAATTTTTATTTGATCAGCAGTGATGGTTAATGTATAGCCTTCATCAGATGGCAATGATGGTATGTTTTCATCAATCACTAATTGCAATGAACCTTTAGTTCCTTTTGCACCGATAGGTAATTGATTTAATATAGTTCCCAATACGGGAAGATTGGTTTTATCTTTTATTGAGACCTGATGAAGATTGCTGATGTTAAAGCCTGGATTAGCAGATAGCTGAATGCGCTGTGGCAGAGGTAATATTTTGAAAGGAGCCGGTAAGTTATCAGCAATACACTGAAAGCAAAATATGATAACAGTTAGAGATGCAAGAACTCTTTTTTTTTTGTGTTGGCATTTAGCAATAAGTGATCTCT
>CAZDHQ010000177.1:0-7693 GCA_964505135.1 uncultured Ferruginibacter sp. | reverse complement strand
AATGAATTGAATATTCACACCAAAGGGTCTTATAATATCACCAATGGACATATGAAGGTATTTGTAACAGCACCAGAAATAAGGGGTGTAAAAAGCAGTGGCGCTGCCAATATTAAAGTGCTGGATGTTTTGAAAAGTAATGACCGGGTAACTTTTGAATCATCAGGTGCAGGCAATATTAAAGCTTCTGTAGATGCGCCAAAGGTAAGAGCAGAAGTAAGTGGTGCCGGTGATATTGAATTATCGGGCAGAACAAAAGATTATACCGTAAGTGCAAGTGGCGGAGGCAATATTAAAAGTTCTGATTTATTAACCGAAAATACAGATGCAGATGTAAGCGGAGCTGGAAGTGTGCATGTACACGCCAGCGTTAGTTTAAAGGCAGATGCAAGTGGAGCTGGTAATGTTTATTACAGGGGTGGTGCAAGTGTGCAGCAGCATACAAGCGGGGCTGGTAGCGTAAAGAAAGAAAATTGATTAGAATAGAAATAAAAAAGCCCTCGTGTTTATTAGCATGAGGGCTTTTTATTTATTGTTTTATCAGTTTTATTATTTTTTTCTGAGTGCCTTGTAACAACTGCACCATGTAGATGCCAGCTTTTAATTCATCACCTAAGCGGATGGTTTTGATATGTGATTTGTTTTTCTATTAATCTCCCACTCATATCAAGTATTGCACTGGTTAATCCATAAAGTTTTCTTTACTAGCGGTTAAGCTACCCCGTGGATTACTCCCGTCGGGGAAGGTAAAGTCAAATTGTTTCACCCATAGTCATCCCCCACATCTGATAAACCCCCTGCGCATAAAGCATCACTACACATAGCATCGCAATTGCTATTAGTAAAATCTTTTTCATAACAATAAGTTTTAATCAGTCCTGGTTGCCCAAGTCTTCTGAGTATAACAGTGCGGAAGAACAGAAGGGATAACGAAGGCCTGGCAATAAAGGTAGAGGCCATATAATGGGAACGCAATGATGAGGATCAATTCATCGGCAGGGAGAATTGATTGTGGTCAGCAGGTTACCTTATCAGCAGTTTAATCGCCAAAATAATCAGCCCCAATAAAAAAACAAGTATAGAAATGCGGTTCATGCCGTGCATGTAACTCACCCATTTAGATTTGGGCGCATTGGGATCTTTCTTCTTTAAATATAAATATTGTGCTACCTGGTTTAAAATGCCCATGGTTATTGGTTTAATCAGCTAAATTACAATTAACCACCCTTATTGGTTTAATGCTGTTAAAGCTAATTCCTTATAAATCTCAAAAGCGGTGCACTGTTTCTGTTTTTCCGTTGTAAAATTTATCCTTGTCATATTGATGCTTTACTTTTACAAAAACTAATTTTTCCAGTATGCCCTCCACGCAACTTGAGCTCCTGAACGAAAAAGATAAGTTTGAAGCATTATTTCAATTCGCATCCCTGGGTATTTTGATAGTAGATGAACAAGGGCAAATTGTTTTGGCCAATAATTTTCTTTTAAAACAGTTTGGATACCTTACCGCAGAAGAACTGGTAGGTAAAAAGATTGAAACACTTATTCCCGCCAGGTTTCATCACCAGCACGTAGATTACCGGATGAACTATACCCATCATCCTCAAAACAGACCCATGGGTTTGGGGATGGATCTTTTTGGCACCAAAAAAGATGGAACTGAATTCCCGGTGGAGGTGAGCCTGAGCAGCTACCGCACTGCTGAAGCCAATTTTGTAATTGCATTTATCAATGATATTACCCGGCGTAAAGAAATTGAAACGGCTGTGTTAAAACAGCAAAAAGAGCTGGAAGAAATCAACCTCAAGATTGAAGAATTGAATGAAGACCTGGAAAAGAAAGTGACCCTGCGTACCAGCCAGTTGGAAGCTGCTATGAAAGAGCTGGAAGATTCCAAAGATGATCTTGCACTGGCGTTAAGCAAAGAGAAGGAACTAAGTGATTTAAAATCAAGGTTTGTTTCTATGGCTTCGCATGAGTTCCGTACGCCACTAAGCACTATTCTTTCTTCTGCTTCATTGGTAGCTAAATACACGCTTACAGATGAGCAGGAAAAACGTAACAAGCATATTCAGCGTATCAAATCTGCTGTTCATAACCTTACTGATATACTAAACGAATTTCTATCCATTGGTAAAATTGAAGATGGTAAAATCATTACCAATCTTAGCCGGTTTAATGTAAAAGAACTGATCAGTACCATTAGCAGCGAACTACAGGGCATTGTTAAAAAAGGTCAGCAAATAGTTTACGAACATGAAGGCGATATGTACGTGGTTTTAGACATTACCCTGCTAAGAAATGTTTTTATTAATTTGCTATCCAATGCCATCAAATTTTCTCCTGAAGACAGTAAAATACGGGTAAGCAGTAAAGTTGATGAAGATGATATTATCTTTACCATTACAGACAGTGGCATGGGAATATCTGAGGAAGACCAAAGCCATTTGTTTGAAAGATTCTTTAGGGGGAAAAACGCAACCAATGTGCAGGGCACTGGCCTCGGATTACATATTGTGGGCAAATATGTGGAGCTGATGAATGGCCATATTGAGTGCAATAGCGAACTGGAACGTGGCACCACCTTTAATATAACTTTTAAAAACTGCAAAGACTAAATACAGAAAATGAGCCATAACTGTAGCTGGCATTGACCAAACCGTTAGGCGGATTTTTATGTAAAAAACAACAACAATTCTAACATGAAACACCTGCTACTAATCGAAGACAATGATGAGATAAGAGACAATACCGCCGAAATTTTAGAACTTGGCGGATACAAAGTAACAACGGCTGAAAATGGAAAGGTTGGTGTGGAAAAAGCGCTGGAGAACAGGCCTGATTTAATCATCTGTGATGTGATGATGCCTGTACTGGATGGTTACGGTGTGTTGCACTTATTGAATAAAAATCCTGAGTTAAAAGGCATTCCGTTTATATTTCTTACTGCCAAGGCAGAAAGAAGTGACTTTAGAAAAGGAATGGAAATGGGCGCAGATGATTATGTAACCAAACCTTTTTCTGATGTGGAATTATTAACTGCTATTGAAAGCCGGTTAAATAAAGTAGAGCTGCTGAAAAAGAATTTTGAAGCCAATGCAGAAGGCATGCAGCAAATGCTGGATGAGTTTGGCGGAAAGAAAGCGCTGGAGAATTTCACCAGGGACAGGCATGTAAACCATTATAAGAAGAAACAGATCATTTATTCTGAGGGCAATCATCCTACCAAATTATATTACGTAGAAAGTGGTAAGGTAAAAACGTTTAAAACCAACGCTGATGGTAAAGAGTTTACTGTAGGCCTGCACAAAGAAGGCGATTTTATTGGCTACGTGGCGATGCTGGAAGGTACGGTGTATAAAGAAACAGCGGAGGCAATTGATGATACAGAAATCGCCATCATTCCCATTGAAGAATTTAGTGGCCTGATAGAAAGCAATAAAGAAGTGATGCAGAAATTTATCAAACTGCTGGCAAAAGATGTAACAGAAAAAGAAGAACAATTGCTTGGCCTGGCTTATAACTCACTTAGAAAAAGAGTAGCAGATGCATTGATTACATTGCAAACTAAATACCGCCAAAACCAGGATGGCAAATTCTCTATTCAAATATCAAGGGAAGACTTGGCCAATATTGCCGGCACCGCTACCGAATCACTCATCAGAACCCTTAGTGATTTTAAATCCGAAAAGTTGATAGAGATTCAATCTGGCAACATCACCATCATAAATGAAAAGAAACTGGCTGATATGTTAAACTAACAGCCAGTGTAACGCTTAGGTTGAAGGTTCTATTGGGTAAAAACTGCTTTGCTGTAAACTGTTATCAAGGTTTTTTGAAGCTCATCTGTTCGAGTTTTTCCACTCGCCTGAGCACTGATTCGAGGTGCAATTGACAATTTTCATCTTTAATGATGTACTCAAATGCGCCACTGTTTAAAGAAAACAATGATTCAATTATTCCACTTGGCCCCGTTATAAAAACGATATAAGCTGAAGGAATAATTTTTTTAATTGCCGTAAGTATTTTTAATCCTCTACCGGGCCTTGTGCGGTAGTCAAGAATAATCACCTGCGGCCTGTCATCGAAGCGGCTCACACATTCCACGATACTGGAAAAACTGCGAACCTTTGTACAGCCAATGTTTTTTAAATACTGTTCGTAAATGGCCAGGCTGAACGAATCTTCATCAAATAAAAAAATCTTAAGGCCAATACTTTCCTGCATAAAACTGATTTGTGCAGCATGGTGCAGTTTATATGCCAAAACGATAATCCGCTACAGTATTGGCTAAACAATATGTTAAGAGAACTTGTAATTCCAAAAAGCATAATTCATTCCATTTAATGGAAAAATTCCTTTTCCTGTTTTCGTTCCAGAATCTCTTTTGTAAAAAAAGGCATAATGGGAACTTTAGCACCTTTTAGCAGGTAAATACGGGTGCCTTTTTCACGGGCATAGCTGTTCTCCATTCTGCCGGTAAGTATTACGGTATCAAATAAAGGTTTCTCTTTTTCTCTTGCAGAATCTTTGTCATAATTATCTTTTACCAATATCACATTCTTAATCACAGTATTGGCTGGTGGAAACCAATCAATATAGTCTGCATTCATAGAAACAGCGTTGATGTGTTTAAATGCAGAGTAATAATTCACAGCGCCAGCCAAACCATAATTGTCACAATAAACGATGGTATGTTCTTTTTCAGGAAGTGTTGCATAAACGCTGTCTACCTTCGCAGCCAGTTCTTTCCAGCCAAGCATATCTGCAAAATCCTGTGGCAGGTGATGATCTTGGCCATCTTCCCACCTCAATAATCCAAAGTTTTTATACAATTTTTGTTTGTACTTAATTAAATGATCTGCACTATCATAAGGAAAACCAATATTGATAAGCAGCACCCCAAACAATACCTGGAATACAAGCATTAAGGGGCGTGTAAATTTTGCAGCACCCTTTTTTGTTTTTGTTTCCAGGTAAACAGCACCAAAAGCGAGCAGCACGGGATAAAGGCCGATGGCGTAATATCCCTTTGCTTTCAGGTAAACAAAAAGTAATAGCGTAAAAATAAAAGACCAGCCAATCAGCCGAAATGGTTTGAATTTGTCAAAGACAATAAAAGCTAGCAATGCAGCTATCAAAATAAAGATGGAGCCGAAGAAAAATAAAACCTGTTCCTTTAAAAAATCTGCACGGTTTACATTTACCAATTGTGTTTCATTCAATTCATGTAGATGATGAAATACAGGAAAATGATTTTTATACTGCCACCATAGATTCGGAAGAATTAGCACAAGTGCTAACAGCATTGCCAGGTATACATCTTTTTTTAACAAAACAGTTCTGTACCTGCTTATCAAGAGCGCTGGTAAAGTGCCAATTACTAAAAAAACAATATTGTATTTATTTAAAAACCCTATAGAAAATACAACTGCCGCCGCATATAACCAATTGCTTTTTGCAGTCTGTATAAAACGAATGATGGTATAGTAAAAACAAGTCCATACAAGTACATCAAAAGAATTTGGCTGGTATAAGATATTTAACCGAAGAATTACTGAAAATAGAATAGCTGTTGCACTTAGTATCATTGCAAACAGGCCTCCACCAAGCTTTTCTACGATTTTCCAAACCACAATTAACGTGAGTGCGCCAAACAAGGCCGGGAAAAATTTTACCCAAAAAATACCGTTGCCCAATTGTAAGATTATCCATGATGTCCATGAAGTAAATGGTGGAACTGAATCATATCCCCATGCTAAATGTTTAGCCTGGTCAAGGTGCAGGTATTCGTCACGATGAAGATCAAAGCCGGGATGAATGAGTGTGTACTGCAGAACGAACTTAGCAATAACAAATAATGATAAGATGAATGTTTTTTTATTCAACATACTTTCGATGGCTATCGCATAAAATTAGTGGAATTACCTAACAATAAATCAAGCGTTAAAACACTGCATATTTTTTTAGATGTATTGATAAAATCATTTAGGTTTGAAAAATCAATTGGCTATATGAATCAGAATAATACCAACAAAACAAAATCGGATATCAAGTTCCTGGAAGGCCCTCACAGCAGGTGGAAAGAATTTAAACTTGTGTTTGAAGTCTTTGTCGAGTTCATCAAAGGTTTTAGAGCATTGCATTTTGTTGGGCCCTGTGTTACCATTTTTGGTTCAGCCCGTTTTAAAGATGGGCATCCTTACTATGAGAAAACGGAAGAGATTGCCGGCAAAATTGCACAACTTGGTTTCACTATTATGACGGGAGGGGGCCCCGGCATTATGGAGGCTGCCAATAAGGGTGCTAAAGATGTAGGAGGCAGGAGTGTAGGCTGTAATATTGTTTTGCCGCATGAGCAGCAGCCCAATCCCTACCTGGATAAATGGGTAAATATTAAATTCTTTTTCGTTAGGAAAACCTTGCTGGTAAAATATTCCTATGCCTTTGTGGTAATGCCTGGTGGCTTTGGCACATTGGATGAATTTTTTGAATCCCTCACCTTAATTCAAACAAAAAAAACAGAACAATTTCCCGTAGTAATTTTTGATAAAGCTTTTCATAAAGATTTGCTGGCCCACATTGAAGTAATGAAAAAGGAAGGTACAATCTCACCGGAAGATGATCAGCTATACCTGGTAACTGATTCTGTAGATGAAGCTGTGAAGTTTATTGAAATGAATACCATTAAGCGTTTTAACCTAAAACATGAATCTCCTTACCAGCCATTTGGATGGCTGTTTGAAAGACGTTTCCGTATGAAGTAACCCGTATGCTTTCTGCTGCTGATAAAGGTCATGTTTAGTTTTGATCAGCCTCATTTTTACCTCCAGTTTTACGGCTCACTTTTGTATTGTAAATGTTTTTTCATGGATCACCTTTTTCAAACAAATGAATCAAGGGTGTTATTCTACCTGGATGAGAATTCAGGTTGGATAAGAACGATAAGGTCGCTGGCGGAGGAAATTCCTTTATTGAAGAAGATGCTAACAGATAAAGAGGCGGTTATGAAAGATGATTACAGCATTAATGAAAAAAAATATTTCCAGCAGCAACTGGATGATCAACAGCAGGAGTTACATCACCTGAAGCTGGAGATGAACGAGCAGGATGGGAGATTAAGAGATGATGCTGTTACCTGTTCACTATATGATGTAAATGCGCTTTGTTCCCAGGATATATTAAGAGACCGAATAAAAGAGATAGAAAAAAGATATATAGAACTGAAGCATGATTTTATGAAATTCCTGTCTTCGATTATTTAGATTGGACACAGTATTTTCAATAGTATGGAAGCACAGGAATAAGCCAGTATCGTAGTTTTTGTCAGACAATTCATCAACCAAGGCGGCGATTGCTTGCTATAGGTTTTAAATGCAAAGGTTGGGCTTACCGCTCAGCATTCATAAGAATTGTCTCAATATAGAAAGACCATGAGCGTTGATTGCCCCAGCCGCTGAATTGAGCCAGCGGCTGGTTTTTTTAAAACTTAAAAATCTACTGCCATCACAACTGAAACAATCATAAAGCAGAAATGCTACCATTGCGGTGAAGACTGCAATGAAGTAATTGAGGCAGATAACAAAGTGTTTTGTTGCCAGGGCTGCAAGCAGGTGTATCTCCTACTGAGTGAAAATAATCTCTGCAGTTACTACGACTTTGATAAGAATCCAGGTATTAAGGCAAAGGGAAA
>CAZDHQ010000176.1:0-7708 GCA_964505135.1 uncultured Ferruginibacter sp. | reverse complement strand
AACTCAGAAGTGCTTAAGGAATCCGAAAGCGGGTAGGCTTTTATTTGTTTTGAAAATTCTTTTACTTGTTTTTTATACAGCTTATTGGATTGCCTATAAGGCTGGTTGGCGCAGCTTAAACAAAACAAAATGCAAAAGAAAAGAATAGACTTTCTCATAAACAATGAAGGTATGTGTTTATCCAAATAGCGGGAATGTCTACTTCAAAAATTTTATTAAGATTTCATTAGAACAAATTAGTTTGGCAGCTGTACTTTTAAAAACATTTTAAGTTATATGCAGCAGGAGATTCATCCATTCCAGTGGTTTGTGCCGGAAGGTAGCCGGGTGCTGGTGGTGGGTACTTCCCCGCCAACCAAAAGAAACTGGTCTTATGATTTCTTTTATCCCAACAAAAGGAATCTTTTCTGGCGGGTGATGGCTGCTGTTGCTGGTATTTCCTTACAGCATTTTTCAGGAGCAGAAGCTGTAGAGGAACGAAAGCAACTTCTTGAAAAATTGAAAGCAGGCATTACGGATATGGGGCATACCATCACCAGGATCAATGACAGCTCCCTGGATGAACACCTGGGCATTGTTACCTACATGGATATTCTTTCCATACTGGACAATCATCCTTCCATTAACAAAATAATTTTTACCAGCAGCAGCGGCCCCGTAAGTGCGGCCAAATGGTTTAATAACTATCTTACAACGCAGAACATATTGCACAAATTTCCAAAGGGAATAAAACCGGTAAGAAGTAGTTTCGGGTTCAAAGGCCGGGTAATCCATCTATCGGTTTTATATTCTCCTTCGGCAAGAGCAGCTAACAGAATTTCATTTGAGCAAATGGTAGCGATGTACAGTGCTGAAATTCTTTCCTAGTGTATGCTTAACTGTTAGTGTAACAATCAAACATAAATCACCACAATGAAACAAACTGCTTTATTTCTTTTTCTTGTAATGAGTGGCTATGTGCTATCAGCACAAAACAGCAATACCGCATCCGGTAATTATGATCCACACGACCTTTTTGCTAAAGACTTTGATCAGCAGCAACCAAGTCCTTACCGCTCTGCCAAAGGAGTACCTGGTCCTTCTTACTGGCAAAACAGCGCCAGTTATTTGATACATGCTGTGTTCAATGAAAAAGATACATTGGTATCTGGTGATGTTACGCTTACTTATACCAATAACAGTCCTGATCAACTGGATTATCTGTGGTTCCAGTTAGACCAGAATATTTTTGATGCCAATTCAAGATCGGTAGCGGCGACCCGCTATCCCGGTGATTATTTTGGTGTGCTCAACAAGAAGAATGGCGGCTATCAAATTCAATCCGTGAGTGTGATGCAAAATGGCAAGCCCTATACTGTAACGCCTGTTATCACAGATTCCCGTATGCAGGTAAGATTAAGCAAACCAATGCTGCCGAAAGGAGATAAGATTTCCGTGAAAGTGAATTTCAGTTTTCACATTCCATTGGATGGTGCTGGCCGTTTTGGCCGCCAGTATACCAATGATGGCATCGTTTACCAAATAGCACAGTGGTACCCACGGGTATGTGTATACGATGATTTAGAAGGCTGGAATACCTTGCCGTACATGGGCTTTGGAGAATTCTATTGTGAGTATGGCGACTACGAATATTTTGTAACAGCGCCTGCTGATATGGTGATCTATGGTTCAGGCGATTTACAAAATGCTGCGGAGGTATTAACGCCAACGCAAATCAAAAGACTGTCGCAGGCTGCTAACAGTGATAAGACAGTAACCATCATTGGCGCAGATGAAATTGGGAAAGCTTCCACCAGGCCAGCGGGCAAATCAACACTTACCTGGCATTATAAAATGAAAAATACAAGAGACGTGGCATGGGCAGCAGGTAAGGCCATGGTATGGGATGCAGCAAGAATCAAATTGCCATCGGGACGAAAAGCATTGGCAATGTCCTGCTATCCTGCTGAAAGTGCGGGTGATACTGCCTGGTCAAGGTCAACAGAATACTTAAAAGCAAGCATTGAAATTTATTCAGATAAATTTTTTGAGTATCCCTGGAATGTTGCCATCAGCAACGCAGGCCTCACCGGTGGTATGGAATACCCAGGGCTCATCTTTAATAATTACAAAGAAACAAAAGGTCGTTTATGGATGCTGGTGGCGCATGAGATTGGACACAACTGGTTCCCGATGATTGTAGGAAGTAATGAAAGAAGATACATGTGGCAGGATGAAGGCTTAAACACTTATATCAATTACATCGCTACGGATTTATTCAACAAAGGCGAGTATGTAAATGATCCTTCTTTTTTTGAAGATGGATTTTTTGCTTCAAGAAATTATGAGCAGTTTATGCAATACAAAGATCCGCTGATGACCGTGTCTGATGCGATGGATGAAGTGCAGCATTACCAGTTTTATGGAAAGACAGCTTATGGGCTTAACCTGCTGAGAACCGTGGTGATTGGCAAAGAGCGTTTTGATTATGCATTTAAAAAATACATTGATGCATGGGCATTCAAACATCCATCACCTTACGATTTGTTTCATTGCATTAATAATGCAACCGGTGAAGATTTAAATTGGTTTTGGAAAGAGTGGTTCTTTACTACCTGGAAGCTGGATCAATATATTGCTGAAGTAAATTATGTAGACAATGATCCATCAAAAGGAGCATTGATCACTGTCAGTAATAAAGGCAGAATGATAATGCCTGCGATTATAAAAATTACAGAAAGCAATGGTAAAACAGCAACAGTTACATTACCGGTAGAAGTATGGCAGCGTGGTGGTACCAAGGTTTACAAATACAATTCCACTACAAAAATTGATAAGGTAATATTGGATCCGGAGCATGTGTTGCCGGATGTGGATAGGAGTAATAATGAGTGGAGTAATAAATAAAGAAACTTTTTTGATAAGTGTATCTAAAAGTAAAATAGGGCTTTGATATGGAGCTGATTTTTGTTGCTACGGATGATGTTAATTTAAATGACTTACTAGATGAAGAATCATTATTCCGTACGTATTTAAATTCCGATCCAAACGGCGAACTATTATTAGAAGCTGCTGAGATTGATAGTGCTGATAATCTTCAAAAGCTACTAAAGTTTTTGTTTTTTACAGAAGATAATATTGAGGCTGTCGTCGTAAAGGCAGAAAAACAAGTTTTTGAATTGACACAATACAGGAATAAATGCTTAACGTTTGAGCAGTTAGAAAATAGATACATAAAATGGCTTGAAATCAGTGGCCGAGAAAATACAATGGATGAGTACGGAAACCTGCTGGGCATTGTTGGATACATCAATAGAAACCGGGGAAAGCAAAATTTGTTTTTGATAACTGTTAATGACCAATAGGCCAATGCAAATTGCCAAATTCAAACAATCAGTTCTCAAATTTGTAATTGCAGCAAAACTATTCAGCAATTATGGTGGAGGCCTATAATTTTCTTGCGTCCTGGCAATTATTTCCTGAAAAAGGGACTTATGAACATGGCGATCGTCCTAAAAGCGGCATTTATAAAATAGAAGCTGGTAGCAATAAAAAAGAAATCATTGTTTCTTGCAACTGGCTTACGCTGGAAAACCAGGCCTTTAGTTTTAGTTACCAGTTGATTGCTGATGGAGAAAAGCATGCTTACCAGGATAACTTCTTTGCTGATACAGCTTGCGGCATCTTTGAAGACGCACTCAATTTTTCCATCCAATTTTTTAAAGACGATCAAACGATACTCGAAGTAGCACATTCCCTTCAGCCCAATGGATATTTAAAAGTGATCCAGAAAGGATTTAATGCCAACGGCAATGCTTACAGCAACACAGAATTTTATTATAAGCAAATGAGTGTGGTGCCTTATTCTGCCTCGGTAAGTGGCGCAGTAATAAAAGCCACAGAGGAAGGTGTGATCAGGCATAAGGCGCTTACCGCAATGGAAGAGCAAACCAATATGCAACTGGATCAAATCCGGAAACAGATTGAGCTCCTGGCCATACAGGCACAAGAGATACAGATGCGTAAGGAGCTTAGCATGATCATTTACAATGCCAAGCTAAGTTTTGTACCGGTGATTGGTCAGCACTATTATCTTTATGAAAGAAAAGACGGCACTCATTTGTTGTCACTGATCAGTCCAAAAGAATATGGCGGTGGCGCAGGGCCGTATAAATCTTTTGTAGCCAAAGTGAAATTATTGGCAGATCATACCTGGGTGGAAGTGTAGGATCGATGAGGGTAAAAGCGTTTGTCGTGTGCCGTTAGTATTCAACTCTTTTAAGAAATTGTCTTCAATATGAAAAAATTTTTGCTCTCTATAAGCATGCTGTTTTTTACTGCAGCAATGCTAGTGGCGCAGGAAGTACCAGTTGTAAAAACGGCTGCAGGTTCAATCTCAGGTATCAAAAAAGAAAATGGTATTCAAATTTTTAAGGGTGTTCCATTTGCAGCGCCGCCTGTGGGGGACCTTAGATGGAAAGCACCGCAGCCCGTTGCGCCATGGAATGGTGTAAAGAAATGTGATGTATTCAGCGCAAGTGCCATTCAGCCTAAGCCAGAACCTTTTTATTTATGGAGCCAGGAATTTATTGCACCTGCCGAACCATTGAGTGAAGATTGTTTGTATTTAAACGTATGGACCAATGCAACCGAAGGAAAAAAGCCGGTGATTGTTTGGATACATGGTGGTGGTTTTACCGGTGGTTCAGGATCGGTACCAGTGTATGATGGTGAAGCGATGGCAAAGAAGGGTGTAGTGTTTGTAACCATCAACTACCGGTTAGGTATATTCGGTTTTTTGGCGCACCCGGAATTGACAAAAGAATCAGGCT
This sequence comes from uncultured Ferruginibacter sp., assembly GCA_964505135.1. Taxonomy (GTDB): domain Bacteria; phylum Bacteroidota; class Bacteroidia; order Chitinophagales; family Chitinophagaceae; genus Ferruginibacter. The sequence continues at coordinate 2,897 of CAZDHQ010000176.1, read as the reverse complement.
ACAATGCATCCGGCAATTACGCATTGCTGGATCAGATAGCAGCACTGCAATGGGTGAAGAATAATATTGCAGCATTTGGAGGTGATCCTGATAGAGTAACAGTAGCCGGTCAGTCTGCTGGTGCTTTTAGTGTGTGTGCCTTGATGGCTTCACCATTGGCCAAAGGATTGTTTCAAAGAGCGATTGCAGAGAGTGGTGGCATGTTTAATAGAGACGGGAGAGCTGTACAATTAAAAACGGCAGAAGCAGCAGGTGTGCAGTTGGCAACTAAACTGAATGCCGCATCCCTTGCAGATTTACGGGCCATACCGGCTGATCAGGTTTTAGCTGCAGGTGCCAATATCAGCAGCCCGGTAATAGATGGTTATGTTTTGCCCACGGATATTTACAACATCTTTAGTGAAGGCAAGCAAAATGATGTAGCCTTACTCACCGGCTGGAATACGGATGAGGGATTTGCGCCACAACTGCCTTTGAATGCTGATCGCTTTAAAGAAAGCATGGAAAAGAAATATGGAAAACTAGCACCTGATATGTTGAAGGCCTTTCCTTCCAATACGGATGAAGAAGCAGCAAAGTCGCAGAAAGATATGTCGAGGGATCAAATTTTTGCATGGCAGAATTATACCTGGGCAAAGTTGCAATCAAGTACCGGTAAGCAAAAAGCATGGCTGTATATGTTTAGTCAAAAGCCCGCAGGCCAGCCGGATAACGGAGCTTTTCACTCCTCCGAAATACCTTATGCATTGCATACATTGGATCTTTGGAACAGGCCATGGACTTCAACCGATAGAAAAGTGGAAGAACTCATGAGCAGCTACTGGGCTAATTTTGCAACCAATGGAGATCCCAATGCTGCAGGGTTGCCTGAATGGCCAGCAGTGGATATAAAGAAGGTGAAGGCCATGGAGTTCAAGCCGAATAGTAAACTAGTGAGTGATCCGCTAAAGAAGGAGATGGATGCGTTAGATAAATACCAGGCCAGTCTTCGCTAAGGGTCGGGGCGCTTCCAGCGGCCTGAACCGTAAACCAGGGTCGGGGACGCCTTAGCGACCTGAACCATAATTTGGAACCTAAAAAATAATGTATGAAAGAACCCACCATTCAAACATTACACCCCCAGGCTGGGAAGACCAATAAGATAATAACATTGGCCAAATACAATACCATCAAAGAAAATCTCCTAAAAATTTTAAAGAAAAAACCACTCACACATACGGAGCTAATGGAAGCATTGTATGAGAATGTGAAGGATAGTTTTGAAGGTGGTGTGCAATGGTACGGCGAAACAGTAAAACTGGATTTGGAAGCAAGAGGAATAATTGAAAGAACTGCAGACAAGCCCCAGAAATACCAGCTGAAAAAATAATAATCCACTAAATTTAAGCCTTATGGAAGAAACAATTCAAATCAATAACAACGAACAGCACCTTCATTTTGAAACAGCGCTGGGCAACGGCGATTTTGCGTTTATTGAATACCGCTGGCATCACAGCAATTTGGTACTGATGCATACATTTGTGCCGGAAGGCTTTGAAGGAAAAGGAATTGCTGGTGCATTGGCTAAGTTTGCATTGGAGTACGCAAAGGCAAATCAGTTGAAAGTAATTGTATATTGTCCTTATGTGAATGCTTATTTAAAGCGCCACCCTGAATACGAATCTTTATTGGCCCCAAAAGAATAACTATCAAAGCAATTAAAAACTACTGCAATGAAATACAAACTGGAAAAACCTATACACGGTGAAATTGGCACGGCAAAATATCGCTGCACAATGCAATGGAGAAACGGAACCTTTATTGCAGATGAGCCTGTAAGCAGCGGCGGCACCGACGAGGGGCCTGATCCCTACAGTTTATTGTTATCATCACTAGCATCCTGCACGCTGATTACACTAAGAATGTACATCGACCGCAAACAATGGGAGATACCGTCTATTACAGTAGAGACTAACCTGTACCAATATTCGAAAGATGGAAAAATGATTACGGTAATGGACAGGGATATTCGTTACACTGGAACAGTGACGGCTGAACAGAGAAAACGGTTGACGGAGATTGCAGAGGCTTGCCCAATTTCTAAAATACTAAAGGGGGAGGTGCAAGTGCGGACATTTGCTTATGATGATAGTGAGACAGAGAAGCAAATCAAATACAGTAATGGCGATATTACTGTATTGTGGAAACCGGATGTATGTAAACATTCAGGCCGCTGTGTAACACAGTTGCCCGGTGTTTTTGATGTACACAAACATCCCTGGGTAAACATGCAGGGAGCAACCTCTGAAGAAATTATTGCGCAAGTAAATAAATGTCCCACAGGTGCTTTAAGCATCCAGCAAAAAACAATTGAATGAAAAAATTTGGATTCTTTTTTACAGGTTTAATAATGCTATCTGCTGTTGCCATCGCACAGCCTTCTCCTAAATACAATCTTGTTTTTGATTCGCTGGCAAAGCGATGGGATGAAGCCATGCCGCTCGGTAATGGTTGGTTGGGTGCATTGGTTTGGCAAAAAGAAAACAGTCTTCGTTTATCGCTTGACAGGGTTGATCTCTGGGATGATCGGCCGATGCCTGGCATTAATCAACTAAGGTTCGATTGGGTGAAAGAACAAGTGAAGAAAAATGAGTATGATACGGTGCAGAAGCTAAGCGATGAACCGTATGAAAAATATCCGGCACCGTCTAAAATCCCGGGTGCTGCTATTGAATTTGATTTAGCAAGCCTTGGAAAGGTTACCAGCAATGTGCTGGACATTCAAACAGCCACCAATACCATCCGCTTTGATGACGGTGTGGTGTTTAAGAATTTTGTACATGCAACTGAAACTGCAGGTTATTTCAGTTTTGAAAATTGTAATAAACTGATACTGCCGTTGATAAAAATCCCACTTT
>CAZDHQ010000175.1:0-7715 GCA_964505135.1 uncultured Ferruginibacter sp. | reverse complement strand
TAACATTTCCTTTGAATAAAGGAAAATACTGATACAAAGAAGCGCCATAATTGGCATCACGGGAACGGAAGCCATCCGTGATCTTGTGTTTGCCGTAATTGACAAACAGTTGCAGATTGCCGCCGGTGTTTGCATACTTATTAGCAATAGTTAAATAAGAAGCGCCCCTCACAATATCAATTTTTTCACCCTTAGCTCCTCCTGCAGGACCGGGGTCAGCAGCGTTGAATTTTTCCAAACTATTTTCCACGCTCAGGCTTATATGTTTTGATACATCCAGTTTGGCTTTTATAAAACCATTGTTCAATTTAAAGGCAGCGTTGGGCCGGTGCCCATCCGTATTGTCATGATTAAAAGAACCTGATAAGCTAAATCTCTTTTTCCTATAGCCAGCACTAATCATGTACTTCTGTGTATTGTATGATCCATAAAGTAAACCTGCATTTACGGTATAGCCGTCCTTCAATTGTTCTTTGGTAATTATATTGATCACACCACCCATTGCGTTTGTACCATACAATACAGAACCAGCTCCCTGTATCACCTCTACTTTTTCTACATCTGAAGCCAGGTAACAATCAGGAAGCGGATGACCAAATATGCCCATAAACTGCGGGCTGCCATTGAGCAAAACCAATACCCGGTTATTAGGGCTGCTGCTGATACCCCTCATTGAAATGGCACCCGCCGCCCCTGCAGCTATACCAAATCCCGTAACACCTCGTTGTGTTACAAACATGCCTGGAATGTGATGCATAATAGCAGGTAATAACGCAGATTCTCCCGATTGTTCTATCTGTTCCTTACCCACCACGGTAACATTAACCGGTAAATAATTTTTTGATACCAGGTTTTTGGAACCTGTCACCACCACTTCATCCATCACTTTACTTGTAAAGTCCAGTTTGATTTGAATGCTGGTGTCATTATCACCTATCTCGATTTTTTGTAACTGATCATCAAACCCCGAAGCAGAAACCAATAGCTGATAAGTTCCTTTTGGCACGAATAATAGGAATAATCCATTTTTATCTGTTTCCGTAAAAGCATTCGCCTCTTTTATAGTTACCTTGGCGTTTGAAACTGGTTGGTTTTCTTTAGTAAGTACAGTTCCTTTTAAATGCTGTGAAGTAGCTTTTAATGTGAAAAGAATAAGCAGTACGAACAATAGGTTTAAATTTCTCATTTAATAACTTAGTTACTTTAGCTGAAGATTGGTTTAGTGGAAAAAAGGACGATGATAGTTAAAAAACATTTGCTACCCAACTAATTTGACAACATAAAAATTTCAATATTACAGTATGATATTATCAACTCCGTTTAATCAACAGCAATTGAATGTTGCAAACTGGAAAACTTATTTAATTACTTTGATTTTTATAGCCGGTAACTTACTGCTGCCGCAATTGGTGCACACCATACCAAAAGGTGGACTTATTTTTCTCCCTATTTATTTTTTTACGCTTATTGCGGCTTATAAGTTTGGAATCAATGCCGGTATTCTTACAGGTATCGGTTCCCCACTGGTAAATCATTATCTGTTTGGAATGCCGCCAGCCCCGGTGCTGCTGCCCATCATAATCAAATCTTTTTTACTTGCCTTGATCGCCAGCCTGGTTGCAAAGAAGTTTAACCAGGTTTCCATACTACTCTTATTAATGGTCGTATTATCTTACCAAATAGTTGGCTCCGCATTTGAATGGTTACTCACCAAAAGCTTTCAAAGTGCTGTACAGGATTTTACACTTGGTATACCTGGCATGTTATTACAAGTAGTTGGTGGTTTTTTAATATTGAAAGCGTTGAAAAAATATGAATGCTAAATCAATGGAAGAAGTGATGAGCAGAATAAAGCTCATGGAATTTGCAGAAGAATTTGATTTAATTGTGGCAATTGCAAATGGTGGTATCATCCCGGCAGCATTGCTGAGTCAACATTTAGCGGTAAGAGTAGAACTGCTTCAACTTAATTTTAGAGATAGCAAACAACAGCCTATATATAACAGGCCAAGGTTACTAAAGGAGATTGGTTTTGATTACAAGGGGAAAAAAATTCTTTTGGTAGAAGACAGGGTAAAGACGGGTGCAACCATTAACTATGCAATGGACTTGCTGAAGGAAGCTGCAGTAATAAAAACTTTTGCAGTGAATGGTAGGGCAGATTATAGTTTATTTGACGAAAGTTGTTTTCGTTTTCCGTGGATTATGTAAGATAACTTTAGTTAAGGCAAATCTTAATTACTCATAATCTTGTCCTTTGGAATACCAGCCCTGTTGGGTGTTAATTTAAATTCAGGCAGCATTTTTGAAATCAATTGTGAAACGCCCTCATTATTATGAGTAAATGCTACATCATACAGTTCCTTTAAAAGCGCATAGAACTCAGGGTTAGCATCGGCGCTTTTTTTAGCCCTTAGTATTTTAGGATGATCTGTACTTGCGAATTCTTCTGAATCTTTAAATAGTTCCTCGTACATTTTTTCTCCTGGTCTCAATTGCGTGTACCTGATTTCAATATCCTTACCCGGAACGAGACCCGCCAATTGAATCATGCGTTTAGCAAGATCAACAATTTTAACAGGAGTTCCCATATCAAACAAAAGGATATCTCCCGAATGACCAATCTTTCCGGCTTCCAATACCAGTTTTGCTGCTTCAGGTATCGTCATAAAATAACGGGTAATTTCGGGATGTGTTATAGTTAAAGGGCCGCCTGCAGCTATTTGTTTCTTAAAGGTAGCCACTACTGAGCCTGCTGAGCCTAACACATTTCCAAATCGGGTAGTAATGAAACTGGTGGTAGATTCAAAGCGATCATTTAAAGACTGCACGTATATTTCGGAGATACGTTTGGTGGCCCCCATAATATTGGTTGGGTTAACCGCCTTATCTGTTGATACGAGTACAAATTTCTTTACACTGAAACTTAAAGAAAGATCCGCCACCACTTTGGTACCAAAAACATTGGTAAGCACCGCTTCACTGGTAAACTCTTCCATTAACGGCACATGCTTATAAGCAGCTACATGAAATACCACATCTGGCTTATGCGAATTAAAAACCTTTTTAATCCTGTTGTAATCCCTTGCTGAAGCTACCTCCACAGAAAGTAGAAGATTCTTATGAAATCCTGATCGCTTTAATTCATACTCCAAATCAAACAAGCCTGATTCAGACTGATCAAGCAATACCAACTTTTTAAGGTTTAGCTTAATTAATTGGCGGCAAATTTCACTCCCTATAGAACCAGCAGCGCCTGTTACCAATATTACTGCACCATCGTAGTTGGCTTTGGTAAGATTACCGGGAAGTATGATTTCATCTCTTTGCAGCAGCTCCTCAATATTCATTTCCCTCACCTGGTTTTTCTGGAATAAACCGCCGGACCAATGCGTAGAATGCGGCACCACGTTGATCTTAACTTTAAGAGGTGTGCAGAGGTCAGTAAGCGCTATTTTCCTCTCTACCGATAGCCTGTCTATTGCAATATAAATTTGTGTAATTCCTTTTTCTTTTATCAACTTGGTAAGTTGAGGGTCCACAGCACTGTAAATAGGAAGCCCTTCAATTTTCTTCCCAATTTTATACACGCTGTCATCAATAAATCCAATTAAAGTAGAATGAATCTTAGGATCCTGTTCCAGTACTTTCTTGGTGATTTGTCCCATCATCCCGGCACCGAAAATCAATGTTTTTTCAGATGACACCTGTTTTGCCTGGGCAGCCCTGAAATAAATTTCCTTCACCAACAGACGAAAAGCAACTAAGAGAAAGATAACGGCAAAAAGGTTGATCAGCAAAAGCGGAAGGCTGATCATATTGGTAACACTGCTTTTATGTCCCAGTAAAATATAAATCCCTGCCCATATCCCAAATTGTAAAAAGGCAAACTTAATGATCCTAACGATGTCTTTTATTTCGGAATACCTGATAATGCCCTTGTAAATTGACATCGTAATAATGCAGATGGTGCCAATAACAAAATTTAATCCAAGGGCAGGCAGTATTAAATAAAAGCTAATCCTGTTTACCAATAGATGATTGATAAGAAAAAAAGACAACGCAAACGATAAGCTGATAATCGCAATGTCACAGCAGAAAATAATCCACCTGGGGGCAAAGTTTTCTAAATATCTTTTAGCCATAGTAGTTGGTTAATTGCCGTTTCAAGATATTAGGGAAAGAATACTCGTATAAACAGCAGTTTGCGTTCGGACACTCTTCTGTTAAACGTGTCAAAAATATAACATTTAACTGCCAATATTATTGTTTCAATTCAATCTTTTTTGAAATAATACTAAAATAACGAAAACAGAGTATTCATTTCAAGACCAATTCGGCAATACGCTCCAATTGTTTGCTGGTAAGATTGCTGCCTGAAGGCAGGCACAAACCATTTATGAACAAATTTTCTGCCATATTATCGCCGTAATAGATGCAATCTTTAAAAACTGGCTGCAAATGCATGGGTTTCCAAAGCGGCCTTGATTCAACGTTTTCCTTTTCAAGCGCCAGGCGTATTGCTTCCCTGTCTTTGCCTAAAGTTTCTTTATCAATCAATACAGTGGTGAGCCACCTGTTACTGAAGAAGCCCGCAGGTTCATTCAAAAAAGAGATGCCCTGCGTTTTGGCAAAAGCTGCTTTGTAAAAATCAAAATTGCTCCTTCGCTTTGCCACCCTTTGATCTAATACTTCCAGCTGACCCCGCCCGATAGCAGCACATACATTGCTCATCCGGTAATTATAGCCAATCACCGTATGCTGGTAATGTGGGGCATTGTCCCGGGCCTGTGTAGCCAAAAACCTGGCCCTTTTTACCAGTTCCCCGTCATTGGAAACAAGTGCACCACCACCCGATGTGGTGATGATTTTATTTCCGTTAAAAGACAGGATGCCCATTTTCCCAAAGCTTCCGCATGGCCGGCCATCAATGGAAGATCCCAAGGCTTCGGCAGCATCTTCAACCAGGGGGATATTGTACTCATCTGCAATGGCTATTAGCTCTTTCATTTTTGCCGGCATGCCATATAAATGCACCGGTATTATGGCTTTTACTTTTTTTCCCCTTGCCAGCCGGTCTTGAATTGCCAGCCGCAAATGATATGGACTCATATTCCATGTATCAGGCTCCGAATCCACAAAAACCGGTGTGGCTCCCTGGTATACAATGGGGTTTGCACTGGCAGAAAAAGTAAAACTTTGGCAGATCACTTCATCCCCTCTTTCCACACCCAGCATAATCAGCGCCAAGTGGAGAGCAGCCGTACCGCTGCTGAGGGCTGCTGCAGAAGCCACTCCGGTGTAAGCCGCAAGGGCTTTTTCAAAACCGTCTACATGCGGACCCAATGGGGCAATCCAGTTGGTATCAAAAGCATCTTTTACATACTCCTGTTCTTTACCACCCATGTGCGGAGACGAGAGCCAAATCTTATCCATATATCTTGTTTAAAAAATCAAATTTCACCCATGATCCATGCTTTAAGGTTACCAAGGTATTCATGCAGCACTTCATCCATCAGGCTAATATTATCAAAGCTGGGCCACCATCTTATTTCGTCTGCATGATCTGTATAGGTTTTATAACGTGCAGGTGCAGCAATCAAATTGGTAAAACCATTTTCCTTAAAAAAATGCATGGCCCTGGGCATGTGCAGCGCATCTGTTACTATTACCACCTGCGATTGTTTATCGATCACTTCTGCCAGGGCATGCGCTTCCTCAAACGTGGTGGTGGGAGTAGTAAGCAATAAAGTTCTTTGTACCGGGATACCCAACACCAAGGCTGCATTTTGCACCACTTCTGCTTGTGACAGCGGTGCACCATCAACAGCACTGGCCGAACAAACAATTATTCCAGAATCAACCAACCTAAAAATCCGGATTGCTTCACTCAACCTGCCAAGCGCCACCAGGCCCAATTGTGCGTTGGGTGGTAAACGTGTATCCTTGTTATAGCCACTGCCTAACACATGCAGGTAAGCTTTCCCTTTGATGTTTTTGATCTGTTCTGTGGTGAGGGGAGCGTACTGAGCCTCCAGCTTTGAGGCAAGATAATTGGGAAGGTAATTGGTAGAGGTTAAGAGGAAAACAAGAAAGGCAGATATAAATAGACATTTCGCAGCTTTTTTCTTATTTCGTTTATAAGCTAGAAAGGCTATAAATAATAAGCTTACAATTAAATAAGAAATAGTGATTAGCCCTTTTAAATGAGTAATGAAAGACAAGGCTAAGAATTATCAGTTTGTTTGTATACTATTTGTTTAGCTGGCACTCCCCCTATTTTTGCATCTGCATCCACATTTTTCACAAGCATTGCCTGACCTCCAATAATGGCATAGTTACCCACAGTTATATTTTGTTTTGTTGCTGAGCCGATTCCCATATCTACTCCTTCACCCAACTGGGTAAATCCTCCCAGGTTTACACCGGGTGCCAGGGCACTAAATTTTCCAATAACACAATCATGACCAACAGCACAATTCATGTTCATGACTACAAAATCTTCCACTACAGTTTGATAATTTATTGAAACGCCAGGATACAATATTACCCCCTTTCCTATTTTTACTTTATTAGAGAGCCAGGTATTGCTAGAAATAAAAGATGGAAAATCATAGCCATTATTTTTTATCCTTTCAAACACTTTTCTTTTGGCTTTTGGAAAACCAATGCCAATTGCAACAGCGGTGTCTTTACCAAAAGTAAAAAGATGTTCAGTATTACCAAGCACTTTAAGTCCGTAAAATTCTTGGCCATGCTTGTTTACATCATCATCTAAAAACCCAAGCACTTTAAAAGATTCTTCAAAAAGGCCTTGATTATAAGCCAAAAAACCTCCGACATTACCTGCTCCAATAATTATCAAATTTCTCATTGTATACACCTAATTTTTCTTTACGTCTTTCATGGCATTTAATACCTTTTTCCGTTTGCCGGAATCCAACAACGGAATTTCATCGATGTATTCAAGATAAAATACAGCATCCAGACCAAAGTAATTTTTGAATTCGCTAATTAGTTCCTGTTCACGATTAAAGACTACATCACAATTCAATTTAAAGAGATATTCCTTTTGACCTTTTTGTATAAACTGATATTGCTTTAGTTCAGTGTATTTCCACATGGTATTGGTAATTGTAAAAGATGATACAAGTTCACCATTCGTATTAAATACCATATCCATTTTTCGGCCTTCAATTTTTTCAAGTACAGGTGTTTGTTGACCATTAATATTTTTAAAGGATAAAATACCAATGTCTCCAGTATCGTAACGCAACATAGGTTGTGCGTAATTGTAGAGATCTGTAACCACTATTCTACCTGGCTCTCCCGGCTTGCAGCTATCATTATTTTGAACATTCAAAATCTCTACACAATAACTTGCAAAATTGATATAAAACTCTTTTCCGCCGCTGGTTGACTGCTGCGCTATGATTCCATTCTCCACATTTGAATACCTCGACACACATGGTACACCAAAGTATGTTTGCATGTGCTCCTTTGTAAAATCATTAAGAGCCTCGGACATAGCAATGATGGAGCGTACATTTGCTTTTACCGGGCGCACACTGTTTGTTTTCATATAACGGCAAAAGGCATCCAGTGCAGAAGCATACGACAAGAACCCGATTGTAGCTTTATCTTTATTTAGCCGTTCAATTAATTGTTCAATGGCTGCATCTGATAAATCAAATACATTAACCGGAACAATATTT
>CAZDHQ010000174.1:0-7749 GCA_964505135.1 uncultured Ferruginibacter sp. | reverse complement strand
AAACCATCATTTTCTATTTCAACTACCGGAAAAAACCTTAACTAAACTGCATTAAAGTCCTCTTGTACCCCATTTTGGCAATTTACATTTTTGTACTGTAGATTAAAGACTCAACTGAAAAGTGCTTTGCTATCTTTCTAATCAAACTAAAAATCGGTAAAACCATTCCATAATAATACAAACAAAGCTTAACAAAATGCCAAGAGAAATTAAATCTGAACAGGACGCAGCACTGCAACCAACTATTAGAAACGACCAAAACACTTATAAAGACAGGCTGGTAAAATTAATTCCTTCAGAAATTGTAACTGCCTACATCACCCTACAAGGTTTAATATCCAGCAGACCAGGCAATGACAAAATACTGTATACAGCCATCACATTTTTTTGCCTTCTTGTTCTCACTCCATTTTATTTAAGGAAGATCCAGGGAGTAGGTAAAATAGGACAGATTGTATTTACAACAATTGCCTTTGTTATTTGGGTGATGGCTTCTGGCGGCTTTCACAGTATGCTGCCCAATGCTTCTTTGTTTCAGGATAATTTTCTTGGTTCTTTGTTACTCATCATTTATACGCTTTGTATACCATTTGTGTATAAAGGTTAATCATATTACTTAACCTCAAAAAAATAAACTTATGCTACAATTAATTGGTGTAATCATTTTCATCATCGGCTTTATTCTTTTAATAGGAAACGTTTCCGGCTGGTGGCCGACAGTTCCTTACGCAGGTTATATAACAATGCTTATTGGAGGACTAATTGCGAGGGTTGGAAAGGATAATTAACGAATAAGTATCCAAATAGGCTTCTATTACTTTCACCATAAAAACTTTTTTATGAATCTAAAAATGCTCATTTGCTTTGTAGCAGCTTCGTACACTAATTACATTTACGCACAGGAAGCGTCTACGGAAAATGAAAAAGCAGGTATAAGTAAAATTCAGGATGATCGAATTATGTTTCTGAATGCATACAATTTTGATTTTGGAAATACTTCAATGTCTTCAAACTATGTTGGTCATATAAATCTTTTCTCGCCTTCACTAAACAAAAAAGGAACCACTGAAATAAAAATGAAAACAGAAAGGTTTGGTTGGGGATTTAACACTGGCATTCTTAAGATCAATTATAATCAAAAGGACTCTTCCAATAAATTTCAAAACTTTAAAGAAAATGTTTTTATTAGTCCTTTTGATGAGCTAAAAGACAGCGTTAGATTTTTAAAACAGATTAATAACTACAAAGTTGAAACAAGTACAACCGTATGGAGTTTTTATGTCCAGCCACTCTTTGAGCTTACAAAGGCATCGGGAAAACAACATATTTATGTACATGCACATACTGAGTTATTGGCGACAAAATGGAGTTCAACGACTTCAATTGTCAATGTTCAGGAATCTCCGGACACTGCGACATTTACAAAAGCGGCATATCCTAATATCGTAATAAGGAACAGGATAAGTAATGATGTTTCTACATCTACAAACACGCTTTCTGGCTATTTTGGATTAGGTTTTACTTTCGATCTCCAACCATGGGAGAAGGGAAGCTTCTTTTTTCAACCAACTTTAGGATATACAACAAATAAACCTTCTGCATCATCCACAGATATTACTAATAACATTAGAACAGGTATGCCAGGAGTTCGATCAGCTTCCAATGTGATAGGCAAAAACTGGAATTCATTTTATTTAGTAAGAGCTTATTATACGCATAGTATAGCAAAAACGCCAGAAAAAGATGGCTCTACCATTGTATTAGGGATGGATGTACGTGGGCTATTTCCTTTTTATGCACCACAGTACGCTGCTTATGTAGGATTGAATGTTGGTCTGGATTCAATTCTTGATCTTATCAAGGGAACAAGTAAAAGCGGCAGCAGTGAATAAAATTTACCATTTTTTAAAAGATGTAATCTTTTCTTAGGCACCCTCCACCATCTTCACTTCCCCATCAGTCAACCCATACAACTGGTACATTAGTGCGTCTATTACCTTTCCCCAAGCGCTGGTCTCCGCTTGTGGGTTGGCTTTTTTGGCGGCTAAGATTTATCTACAATGGTGATGAAGGGGAGTTAATCCGTTTGGTTGATCTTTTTTATTGGGAGCCTAAGTATTTTTTAATGACAGTTTATTGGTTTAATGAATTATGATCAGTTGTTTCACTCCACTTCAAATCATTCTTCCTAATCCTCCATATAAAACCATCAACAATATAATGTGTTACCTGTGGCAATGCCAATAGCGGAACAATAAAATTCAGCAGGCTTTTATCAAACTTGAAATTACTTGTGTGGAAGAGTTCAAAGACACCAGTATGTTCTTTCCACAGCGTCATATCCCATAAGCCTTCCTCTAAAAAAGCAAAGAAGAAAATGATGGCAAGGAATAACAGTAACCCATACCTGCTAAATACAAGCCGTGTGAATTGACTGACTTGATGAGTACCGGAAGTTGACTTCTTTCCATAAATCCAAATCAGCGCCATATAAGGTATACCATGACTAATCACATTAAGCAGCGTAAAAGCCATATCGCCATTGAAATAAACTATGCCAAAATACCAGGATAAAACGGTACCGAGTATAACGGCATTCTTTGGAAAGTTAAATGAGCTTTGCTGAATCGAAACAATCAGCTCTTTAACGCAATACAGTATTAGGATTAAATAATAAACGGAAGAAAATACAAGGAGTAGTTTACCTGCAAAAGCAAGATTAAAAAAATCACCGTCTATAAACCAGTTGAAATTCCTGTCTGATTGTAAATGCCAAAAAAGGATAGGGTAGATGGTGGCTGCATAAATTGTTACAGCATCAACATTCCTTTGAAAACGGGATTGCTTTTCCTTACGGCTGTAGATACGCATAAAACCATACTGCTGCCTTATGAAATGATACACTGCAGTATAAGCAAGTATGCGCCAGAACCACAACGGACTTTGTGTGTAAAGCATCACCAATACAACGAAAGCGGTAAAAGGAATTAAGAGCAGGATATTTCTTTTTTCCCTGAATGCTGCTTTATCAAAATAGGTTCTGTACAATGTGCTGTATACATGTGCTACATCCACTAATAAAATTAATACCACCCACCATGCATCACTCAACCCTTGCTGTTGTTGAAAAACAGATGGAAATAATATCACCAGCAATAAAGAGAAAAATGGTGGCAAGAGTATGAACACAATTTCTGTCCACCTGCTGCCAAGCCATGGTTGTGTTGTTGCGCTCATGCTGTTTGTAAAATTGCTTTAGCTGCTTTTATTCCCTGGTAAAACGCTTCCTCAAAAATAGAGATGCCACTTAAATCTGTGTGAGCAAAAAATATTTTGTCATCAATGGGCTGCTGCATTTGCTTTTTAACAGCACCGTGTATAAAATTCTTTTTTGGACTGATCATGCCATGCCCCCAAATCCAGATATCGATATTTTTTACCTTTTGATTAAAGTTGCTGTGTGCCGCTGAAAGATCGTTCCGTATTATTTGAACCCAATCTTCAAAACTTCTTTTTTGTGCTATTGTTCTTTCGTCTTTAGCCGGGCCTTCCGTAAGTGGCAAATAGTAACTCAATACATTTTTTGCTTTTAGCTGCTTAATTTGCTGGTGTGTAGCTTCCACATAGCCGAGTCCTTTGCCCTTGTACAAAACATTGTCCCAACTCAATGCTGCGCCTTCTCTTTCATCCAGTGCGTCGGTGGTAATGCTTGCTACCATCCATGGCTGGTAATTAAAATTGTCCGTCACCAGCTTTTGTCTGGCTACATCATTGATTAACCTTGCCGCAATAAATTGCGGTGTTGCAATGATGCAATTTTTACTATTGATTTTTTTAATCTTTTTTGAAACAACATCAAATACTACAACTTCAACTTCATTTGCTGACTGTTTTACACTTAGGGCAATATTGTCGGTTACTATTTTTTTATCAATATTTTTTCTAAGCTGCTGTACCAGCCAATGATTTCCTTCGGGCCAGGTAATTACAGACTGCAAAGGAGCATTGGCAGCTATTCCTTTTCTTCCTGCAAAATAATGGATGCCCGCCCATGCTGAGGCAATAGCGTAATCAGTACCAAAATCATCCTTGCAGCAATAATTAATATACCAATGTAAGTAAGGCGACGTGTAACCATTGCTTGTCATCCAGTCTTTCATAGCGATGGTATCCAAACGTATAAATTCTTCATCAGCGCTTGATTCATCTACCGGTATTGAAAAAGCATCTTTGCCATCTTTACCTTTTGCCTTTCGAAAAGCATCCATTGCAGCAAGGAATTTTTTTACCTGCTGAAGCTCTTCGTCCGGCACGCCAAAATTCGGAATGATACCTTCCTGCCAGTAACCATTGATGTATAGACGTTCCTGTGGTTCAAAGCACAGGTAATACTCATTGATGATCGGCTGGTTGTTTTCATAGCCTGTAATCACATTACTTTCCTGTAAAAAATCAAGGTATTCAGTAAGATTATTGTTGGGTAACGGAACGTAATGAGCGCCCCAGGGGTAACTGCTCACTTCATTTTTTCCGGCTGCCGTATTACCACCTGTTTCTTTATCCAACTCTATCAATAAAAAATTTTCATGTCCATTTTTTTGCAGCCACCTTGCGGCGGACAATCCGCTCACACCTCCACCGATGACGATGGTATCTGTTGTAATGGTTTCTTCAATATTATTGAATGAAATTTTCGAATCTCTAAGGAGGTGCCCCACATTGCTGTTGGCGCCCATTATTTTTCCTGTTATAATATGATCAGCAGCAAGGCTGCACTGCTGCAGTATAACTGGTAGTGCAGCAATGGTTGCTGAATGTTGTATGAATTTTCTCCTGTTCACTTTACTGTTGCAGATAGGCGTTCCACTCTGCTTCAAAATATTGCACCAGTTCCTGGTTGTTGAGTTTATTTACCAACAAGCTATCCTTGGTTGTCATATCCAATGGAAAACTAAGCATCTGCTGCATGGTTTGTTTTGTCAGAAATTTTAAGCCATCTATAAAATTGCTGCCTGGTAAAATGCTGCTATTCTTTGTAATCATAGTATAACCCCATTCGCCAAAGGATGGTACATAATTATGATAAGGTGTAGTATTAAAACCAACCGACTGCAATGTTTTGTTGATGCACCAATAACTCTTCGGCGCTACAAATGGTGAGGTAGATTGAACAACACCTGTGCCATTTTCTTTTAGTGCACTAAACACCAGTTTATAAAAAGTATTGCTGTATAATTTTCCAACTGAAAAATTGGAAGGATCAGGAAAGTCGATTATGATCACATCAAATTGTTGCTTGTTATCTTTTAGCCACTGAAAGGCATCAGCGTTGTTAACCTTTACCTTTTTATTAAGCAACGAATTGTTATTCAAATGGGTTAACAGGTGATTGGTTGAAAACAAGGAAGTCATTTTAGCATCGAGATCAACCAACTGAATTGATTTAACACTGGGATATTTTAATATTTCCCTCACTGCCAGGCCATCTCCGCCCCCTAGTACCAGCACATGCTCGGGTGAAGGAATGGCAGCCATTACTGGATGCACCAATGCTTCATGATAACGGTATTCATCATAAGAAGAAAACTGAAGATTACCATTTAAAAAAAGACGCAGTTCTTTTTTGTTATTGGTTATTACAATACGCTGGTAGGGAGAAGATGCTGAATAGATAACATTGTCATTGTAGGTAAGTGTCTCACTATAGTTCATTATTTTTTCAGCTAATACAAATGCAATTAATTGGGAAATAATAATGATAACTGCTGTTGCTTTTAAAATGGAAGGCTGCTTAATTTCTTTTTCAAATTTGAAACAAAGAAAAAAGCCAACTGCTGCATTGAGTATGCCAAAAAATAAAGACGTTTTAATCAAGCCCAGGTAAGGAACCAGCAACAAAGGAAAAATAACAGAAGCCAATAAAGCGCCGATATAATCAAATGTAAACACTTGTGACACCAGCTCTTTAAATTCTATTTTGTCTTTTAAAATCCGCATTAGCAAAGGAATTTCAAGCCCTACAAATGTGCCCGTTAAAAATACCAATAGATACAAAACAATCCTGAACGAAGAAGCTACTGGGAAAAGTAAAAATAAAATCGCAGCACTAAAACCACCCACCAGTGCCACCAGGTATTCTATTTGAATAAACCATGATAATAAATTCCGGGAGAAATATTTTGAAAGAAAAGAGCCGATGCCCATGGAAAAAAGATATACTCCAATGATGGTGGAGAATTGCATCACAGAATCACCCAACAGGTAACTTGCTAATGTGCCAGCCACCAACTCATAAATCAATCCGCAGGTAGCAATAATAAACACTGCTACTAATAACAATAGGGGCATCTTAAGCTGTTTAGTGTATGGCAGAGGCAATGATAATAGACATAGCAAGCATAAAGAAGCCTGCTACAATTGCTAAGGCTACATTTTTATTCTCTACTATCTCTTTCCAAAGATTATGCTTAGGCGTAGCTTTCTCAATGATTACAAAAACAATTACCAGGATGGCAATTCCCAGCAATGCATATACAATTGAGTTAACGAGATATTGTGTCTGCATAACTATGATGTTTATTGATTGAAATGATTATTTATGATAACCAGGACCACTGCTATTCCACACTTGTTTTTTATCATCACCATTAAACAGGTACCACCCTGTGGAATTGGCGTAAATTAATAATGCCATCAGCAAACCAGTAACAGCACTGAAAATATAAATATTGATTTTATGTGATTCTCTTATGTCCATTATTCTTCTGTTTGATATGGGTTATGTGGGCTGTTATTCCATCTTCTTCGTTCAAAAGTTTGTGTCCTGATCCATTGCAACAGCGGGAAAATTAAGGCGAACAGTGTTACAAATACAAAGTTCCTCCACATCGGCACATCGTTTTTGATGGTGATAGAAAAATAAGTGACCTTGCTGTTACCCCCGGTAGAAGGGAATATGTTTAAATGATAAGTTCCTCCAAGAACAGAAGATAACATTGCATCAGTGTCGGTGCTTCCTTCTGTCCAATGCTCGCCTTCTGAATAGCCGGAATAGTATTCAACTCCTTTGTTAAGGTTGTACTCTTTTCCTGTTTGATCGTTTACTAAAGTGATATCAAGCTCTACCCAGCTATCAGCAACCGGGGCGCTGATATAAAATTCAAGGTTAGATGATTGGGGCTGTAGTACAAATGAATTACTTACAATACCTTTTGGAGGGATTGAATCAGGAATTAAAAAGTTTTCTGTGAAAACCACAGTGTCTGTAGCAGAAAATGAAAAGAATACCTGTATTGATAAAAAAACCGCCAAAGCAATAAGAGTCATTCGTGTTAATAAGCGCATGTTAATTGGCAATCTCATTGGCTGTAACGGACCGACACCAAATGAATAAGGTATAGGGCTATCTGAATTTAACCCCTTAAACACTTCTTCGGCGCTCATGTGTTTAGCCTTGTACCAGGTAATTTCCTTCCCATCATTATTCTCCGCCGCATACATTTCAGGGGGTGAGATATATTCTTTAGCCTTTATGTTACCGCCATTTAGCGGTGTAAAGAATTCACCACAGGCTGACTTTATCTTAAAGGTGTAGTCATTGAACAGTACATAGTTTTCACCATCCACCATTATTTCCTGGTTGTACTGCGGCCAGCTATGGCCAAGTTTTATTTCTTTCAAATAAGTCCAGTGACCATTATACTCCGCTAAAAAAGCAAAGCCTGTTTCTTCATTAAAAAGCGTGTACTC
>CAZDHQ010000173.1:0-7850 GCA_964505135.1 uncultured Ferruginibacter sp. | reverse complement strand
CATGATGCAAAGAACTACCCCGGTTGTATTGAATTTGATTATCATTAACGTGATTGTATGGCTGGCCCAAATTACATTGGACAGAACGATAGGCCTTACAGATATCCTGGCTTTGTACCCATTGGAAAGTGGCTTATTTAAACCGTATCAGTTGGTCACCTATATGTTTGCGCATTCTAAGGATTTCTTCCATATTCTTTTCAATATGTATGCGCTTTGGATGTTTGGTGCACAGTTAGAGCGGGTATGGGGCCCAAAAAAGTTTTTGATATTCTACCTGGCATGTGGTCTGGCGGCGGGTGTGTCGCAGTTGTTTCTTTCTAGCTATCCGGCGATTGGAGCATCTGGAGCTGTAATGGGTCTATTGGCTGCATTTGGCTATTTATTTCCAAATGTGGAGTTCTTTATCATTCCCTTTCCTTTTCCGTTAAAAGCCAAATATATGGTGATGATTTATGCAGGCATTGATCTCTTTGGCGGATTGCATCCCGGAGCGCTGGACAATGTTGCCCACTTTGCTCACCTGGGTGGCCTTGTAGCCGGCTTAATCATCGTAATTATCTGGAATAAGACAAACCGTAAAACCTTTTATTGACCTTAACAGTTATTTTAAAAGCGAATTGTAAATTTGTTACACAAGCATTTAAATTATGGGAGAGGCAGATAGATATTCGGATTTCCAGCGACCCAGGCGCAGGCTAACACTCGGCGATGATAATGCGCTTATGGCTTTGTTTGTGATCAATACCATTTTCTTCTTGCTGTTATTGGTTATTAAGGTCACCTACAATTTTTTTCAAAAAGGTGATCCTGAATTTGGTTCCCAGGCAGTTCAATATTTTCAATTACCTGCGCAGATAAGCAAATTGGCTGAACATCCCTGGACCCTGGTTACTTACATGTTTTCAGAAATAAGTGTACTTGGATTCATCAGTAATATGCTTTGGCTCTGGGCTTTCGGCTTTATACTTCAGGAGCTCACTGGTAATAAAAAATTGATCCCTATTTATATCTATGGTGGGTTATTGGGAGGCATCTTTTTTATTGTAGCTAATTATAGCATTCCTGCATTACGGTTTAATATAGGTGATGCCGCATTGCTGGGAGCAAATGCATCTACCATGTCTATTGCAGTAGCTACATCCGTATTAGCGCCTAACTTCCGGTTCTTTAGAAATATTGGCGGCGGTATCCCCATTTGGGTACTCACTTTAGTTTATGTGCTGATTGATTTCACAGGAATAGTTACGGTTGGGGCAGCTTACAGCATTGCTCATTTGGCTGGTGGCCTTGCCGGTTTTTTATTCGTGTATATGCTTCGCCGTGGCATAGATGCCGGCGAATGGATGCACAAACTGTATAACTGGTTTATGAATTTATTTAACCCAAACAGGAATAAAAGTAAAACCCCCATTAGGGAAAGAGTTTTTTACAATGCCGATAACAGAAAGCCTTATAAAAAAACTGCCAACGTTACCCAGCAAAGAGTAGATGAAATTTTAGATAAAATCAATCAAAAAGGATATCATTTTCTTACCGATGAAGAAAAGAATATCCTCAAAAGAGCCGCTGAAGAAGATTTGAGCTGACCATTGCATCCTTTTTGTTAAAGGCAAGTAGTACTTTTATATTATGCCCAAGAGCATATTCCGCAGGATATCCAAAAAATTCATGATCATTACAAATACCATCACTGCGGTGCTGTTTGTAGTGGGCTGTTATAATAAAGCACTTTTTGGATTGGCCTGGTGGCCCATTGAGTTATTAACGATGGGTGCTTTTTATTTGCTGTTACTGCTGCTCCTGTTTTTTTTGTTTTGGATACTGGCAAAACCTATGCTCTGCCTCATTAGCTTTACCGCCATTATTAGCACCTATTTTCCACTTACCAATATTATTCCGGCAAGGCTTAGCAGTGATTTTTCTGTGCATAAATCAGACAGTGCTTCCATTAGAGTAATGAGCTGGAACGTAGCCCAGTTTGATGTTTTGTACAATAAAGAAAGCCCCGAAACCAGGGATCAGATGATTGACCTTATTAACCAGTATCAACCAGATATTGCCTGCTTCCAGGAGTTTGTAGCCGGTGATACGTTGTTTAATTTAAATACACCCTATTATCACCGCTACAGTTTTTATTCTACTTATGAGTTTGCCTTTAAGCTTAACATGCTTAACTATTTTTATACCTACGACTTTAGGGATGATTTTTTGAACCACCAGCATTTTGGCATCATGATCTATTCAAAATACCCCATTATAAACAAACAAACACTTAGCTTTTTTCCTTACGATTACAATTCTAACTTTCAATACGTAGATATTGTAAAAGGTGGAGATACCATCAGGGTATTCAATATTCACCTGCAGTCAATGAAGTTTAGTGAGGTAAACCGTACTTATATTGATAACCCAACCATTGAATCGAAGAATGATTTGAAAAAAACAAAGAGTGTCATCTCAAAAATAAAAGCAGGCTTTTTAAAGAGAAAAGTACAGTCAGACAGGATAAAGGCGGCCGTAAATGAAAGCCCGTACCCGGTAATTGTTTGCGGTGATTTTAACGATGTGCCCAATTCTTATGCCTATCAAACCATTGGCCGGGGCCTGCAGAATGCTTTTGCTGAAAAAGGTGTGGGGCTGGGCAGAACATTCAGTACTATTTCTCCCACACTCAGGATTGATAATATTTTTGTATCAAGAAAATATGAAGTGAAGCAATATACCAGGGTGCAGAAAAAACTCAGTGATCATTATCCCATATTCGCCGATATCTCCAAAAAGACAAATTGATTTTGCTATTTTTGCCACCTGCAAGTTTTATTGCATGTATAAGTATTACCAGGGAAAATATTACCGCTTTTTAAAAACGTTTCCTAAAATAGTTTTTCGATTTTCAAAACAAGGCAACCAATGTCATTAAAAATTTATAACTCCTATACCCGCCAGAAAGAAGTTTTTACCTCCATCACTCCCGGTCATGTGGGTATGTATGTGTGCGGACCAACCGTGAGTGGCGAAAGCCACCTGGGTCATGCAAGACCTTATATCACTTTTGATATTGTGTACCGCTACCTCACTCATAAAGGATACAAGGTTCGCTATGTAAGAAATATTACAGATGCAGGGCATTTTGAAGAAGAAGGACGAGAAGCGGAAGATAAAGTGAGCAAAAAAGCATTGCTGGAAAAACTGGAGCCAATGGAGCTGGTACAGAAATACACGAACCTGTTTCATTGGGCCATGCTACAGTTTAACTGTATTGAACCAACCATTGAACCAACCGCTACAGGCCATATCGTGGAGCAAATCAATATGATTAAAAAAATCATAGATGAAGGTTACGCATACGAAGTAAATGGCTCGGTTTATTTTGATGTAAAAAAATATGCTGCTTCGCATGATTATGGAAAACTAAGTGGTCGCATTATTGACGACTTATTGGAAACAACAAGAGAACTGGATGGCCAGGAAGAAAAAAGAGACCGTGCAGATTTTGCCTTATGGAAATCGGCAGCACCTGAGCACATCATGCGGTGGACAAGCCCATGGGGCGAGGGTTTCCCGGGATGGCATATTGAATGTTCTGCAATGGCCACTAAATATTTAGGCGCCGAGTTTGACATTCACGGTGGCGGTATGGATCTGCAGTTTCCGCATCATGAAAGTGAAATTGCCCAAAGTACTATCTGCAACCATCATGCTCCCGTGAAATACTGGATGCACAATAATATGATTACCATCAATGGTAAAAAGATGGGCAAGAGCTATAACAATGTGATTAAGCTAACGGAATTGTTCAGCGGCAATCATCCATTGTTAACACAGGCTTTTCATCCCATGACCATACGCTTCTTTATTTTGCAAAGCCATTACCGCAGCACACTTGACTTTAGCAGCGAAGCACTGGTGGCAAGCGAAAAAGCATTAAAGCGTTTATGGGAAAGCTATGAGTTGCTGCAAAAATTTAATGTGGCTGATTTTGGTGCAGGCACTGATGCTGAGCTGAATGAAAAAATTAGAAAGCAAGTAAATGAATTTGAAGAATTTTTAGATGACGATTTCAGTACCGCCAAGGTATTGGCCAATATGTTTGAAATAGCACCTATCATCAATTCAATAAAAGATGGACATATCGCTGCTACTGCGGTAAGTGCAGCTAATATTGAACTGCTGCAGCAAAGTTTTAAAACTTACCTGGAAGATATTTTTGGATTGAAAGCAGCTACCGAAAGCAATGATGGCAAATTGGGCGGCGTAATGCAATTATTAATTGATATCCGCAGGGAAGCCCGTGCTAAAAAAGACTATGCTACTTCGGATAAGATCAGGAACCAACTAGCTGAACTGGGTATTGCTCTAAAAGATGAGAAGGATGGGGCAGTAAGCTGGACGATTAATTAAATATAACCGAAATATTTTCAAACGGCGACCCATTTAGTAGGTCGCCGTTTTACTTTATCCATGCAATTCACGGTTAAAATCAAACAATTCACTCCAAAAAAATAATCATTTCACTCCGAGTGAACCTTCTTTCGAAAAAAAATGTTGTTTAATATTCAATCGAAAACATTAAACAAAAACACATGAAAACAAATCTCTCAGTAAAAAATTGGTTCCTTTTTTTAGCGTTCGGAGCAATTAGCATAGCTGGATTCACATCTTGCAGTAAGGATGATCCAGCACCAACGCCAGCACCTAATACCATTAAAGACAAAGTGGTAGCGGATGCTTCTTTTTCTATCCTGAAAAAAGCAGTAGTTAAGGCAGGTCTTGATGCCACATTAGCAAGTACAGGCCCATTCACAGTATTTGCACCAGATGATGCAGCCTTTACAGCATCAGGCATTACCTCTGCTACTATAGATGCTTTAAGTTCCGATGATTTGAAAAAGATTTTATTGTACCACGTGTTAGCAGCTAAAGTAATGGCAGCTGACGTGCCTGCTGGCCCTAACGCAAAAGTCCTTACAGCTAACAACCCAGCTGATTCAATTTTCGTAACAAAGAACTCAGCCGGTGTATTTGTAAATGGTATACAGGTTACTGCTGCCGATGTGGCCGCTGATAATGGTGTGATTCACAAAATCGGAAGAGTACTTATGCCACCAAGCGGAAACGTAGTGGAGACAGCAATTGCTACAAGTGGCGGTGATAATGGCTTAGATTCTTTGGTTGCAGCAGTAGTGAGAGCCGACGGCGCAGCGCCAGGATTAATTAATACATTAGGCAGCGTTAATTTAACAGTATTTGCACCAACCAATAAAGCTTTCAGAGATTTGTTGAGTGCATTATCAGCAACTAAAATAGATGATATTCCAATTAATACTTTAATCGCTGTACTACAATACCACGTAGTTTCATCTGACCTAAGCAATGGCAATGTTACTATGTTAGCTGGCGGCACCACCACCATTAACTTAACTAATGGAACAGGCGGAGTTCCTACAGTGACCGGAAATGGAAATGGTGCTGATAAATCTAACATCATTGCTACTAATGTAATGGCAAGAAATGGTGTGGTACATGTAATTGACAGGGTTTTACTTCCTTAATTTGGTTTCCCTATAAAATAAATAAGCATCAACGGCGGGCATTCGGTAGTGTTTCGTCGTTGATGTTTTTTAAAAATCCAGGCAATGTTTACACACCGGTATAGATATGTATTCGCATTCTTGCTGTCGCTGTACACGTATGTAAATACGGAGTTTTGCCGGGTGTATCATTATTTCAATATACGCATTGAATGGTACTTTGCATTTGGTACCATACTCGCTATTACTTTCCTTACGCTTGAAATAAATCGCTTAACCGAACCACTGGTGCGTAGGCTGATGCCGCCTGAAAAAAATAAGGTTAAGTATAAAGTTTCTTTTTTCATTGCAGGGAGTATTCTAGCTACCACACTTACCATCACCATTGTGTTAGCGATGGGCATGCTGATACATCCATTTTCACTGCAAGAAAATATTATACCTCTCAAGCTGAACCTGATGTATTGCTGGCTGGTGAATCTCTTGTATCATCTCATTAATGCCATCATCTTTTATTTTAAGGAATACAAGATGAGCAGCCTTGAAGCGGAACAGCTTAAACACATTAGTACACAGGCGGAACTGCAATTGATCAAGAGCCAAATTAATCCGCACTTCCTTTTCAATAATTTAAATGTGCTTTCTGCATTGATCATGAAGGATAATACAGAAGCCAATAAGTTTATTGAAGAATTCTCCAAAGTGTACCGGTATATTTTAAGCAATCACGATAAAGAGTTGGTACCACTGGAGACAGAATTAGATTTTATCAAACCCTATATATTTTTATTACAAAAAAGGTTTGCTGAAGGCTTACAGATTAATGTAACCATCGAAGAAAAATACAGGGACCAGTACATTATACCAGCGGCACTGCAAATGCTGATTGAAAACGCCATCAAGCACAATGTAGTGAGCAGGCAGCGGCCGCTGATGATTGATGTACACAGCAATGGAAACAATACCGTGGTAGTATCCAACAACCTGCAAGCAAAGCAAACAGTAGAAAGGTCCACCGGTATTGGTTTGCAGAATATTTTAAAACGATACCAATTGGTGTCTAACAAAGAAATTCTAATCAAAAAAGACGAAGCTAAGTTTACCGTTATATTGCCATTGATCAATATGAACTGATAGCTATGGATGTTTTAATTATTGAAGACGAATTGCTGGCTGCCGAAAGATTGCAAATGCTGATCAAAAATTATGATCCGTCTATCAACCTTGTTGCCAGTTTAGAAAGCATTGAGGAATCGGTGCAATGGTTTTCTACCAGGCCTGCACCTGATTTGGTATTTGCTGATATTCATTTATCAGATGGTCATTGCTTTGAAATATTTAAGAAGATCAACTTTCAAAAGCCGGTGATCTTTACCACTGCCTTTGATAATTATGCACTGGATGCATTCCAGTTATTCAGTATTGATTATATTTTAAAACCCGTAACTGCTGAGGCATTGGCATCGGCCATTAATAAATACAGGCAGATCAGCAATATGGTGGTCACCAATTATTCTTTGCTCTCAGACCAGGTAAAAGAAAACTTTAGTACACGATATAAAAACAGGTTTCTGGCTAAAGTGGGCCAGCGTTCATTTTTTATCAAAGCGGGTGATGTGGCGTATTTTATGGCAGATAATAAAATTGTGTACCTGGTAGATAATGACGGCAATCGTTTTATCATCAATTACACCATGGAAAAATTAGAACCCTTGCTTGACCCGCATGATTTTTTCCGGCTAAACCGTAAAGTGATTGTACATAGCAATGCCATTGACCAGGTAAAACCCTATTTCAATAACCGCTTAAAAATTGTATTGAAAAATGTAAAGACCGATGAAGACCTGGTGATCAGCCGGGAACGGGTTACTGCCTTTAAAACCTGGGCAGATGCCTGATCATTTTTTACAGCCTTCTTTTCTCCTGGTATCAATCAAATATTGAATCTTCCATTCATTCTTTATTCTTATCAATAGAAAATGATCTACGCCGCAGTGGCTGAAATTGCCTTTGTAATAAAACTCATAAGGCGCCCATACTGTAGCCATTGGTCCATCAATTTTGATGGTTTCAAATACCACCCTTTCATCCGCTATATTTTTTTCCATTGACTGCACCATGGCAGCAAATGCTGACACGGTATCGGTTTCCACTATTACCTGCTGCTCTTTATTTTTACTGATGGTTTGCAACACTGCATTATCACTAAAGCAGGCTGCTATACCTGCACCGTCACTACCTTTCATCGCAATGAATAATTTATTGATTACAGTTTTGATAGAATCTTCAGCAGTTTGTGCATGAACCATTGCGGCA